>CAZLQN010000030.1:0-9177 GCA_964561735.1 Hadarchaeota archaeon (SeqCode)
AGGCGCGTGGGCGTCATCTTGGCCCAACGCCAGCGCTATCACCTCAGCGAGTGGCGCCACGCGCAAGTATTTTGGCCGATGGGAAGGATGATGAGGCTCGTCGTAATCGGCCAGCTCATTTACCCTATCCCAAACTCCCTTTTTGATCCAGCCTCCACATTTGTCGCATTTCCAATTCAGCGCCTCTGCCTCCTTGAGCTTGAATTGCTTGAAACACCGCGAGCAGGCTGTGATGTGATACTTGCCGAGGCGAGGGTCGAAACCAACGTTGAGCTCGATGCGGCGCCCATCCCTGCGCTCGATCGCCTTGACGATCTCCGCGTATGTGGGCTCGGCCAGCACAAGACGGTTGAATTCTCGCCCAAGCTTGTCCGGCCAAGGCGAGTGAGCATCCGAACATGACAAAAACGTGACCTCTGAAAGCTCAGCTATCCTGTCTGCCATGTCGGTATCCGCGCTCAAGCCGAGTTCCAGAAATCTTACCTCACGAACGCGATCGCCGTAACACGCGCGCATGCTGTCGAACTCCTTGTACATGCTTGTCCACGGCGTGAACGCGTGGCAAGGCCCGATGAGACAGCCGTGCGTCAGCGCTATATCGACCAGCTCCGACGCTTCGATCTCGATGCGTGCACGACCGTCCGCGTCCATGTCAGAGGAGCGCCCGGCAAGCTTTTCTCTCACCCCATCGACCGCGTCGAACGATGGCAAGATGAGCAAGTGATGAACTCTATGTTTGTCCTCAACCTCTACGGTCAAGATGAACCTCGTGCCGTATCTGGGATGTTCAAATGTGCCCTCCTCAACTTTTTCCAACTCGGCCTTGACGCTTTCGAACCACCTCGGGTGAAAGATGTCGCCTGTGCCCACGAAAGCGAGCCCCTTGAACCCGGCCTGCTGAGCGATCGTACCGATTTCCATTCGGTTGGAGGTTGCCCCGCTATATTTTGAATGGATGTGAAAGTCCGCCGAATAGATTTGTAGGTCGGGCAAATTGACACCCATAAGATGTTGACAACAACTTGTTTATCTTTGTTGATGAGCCTAGAAAACTATTTAGGAATTTTATCAGCCGATGTACGAGGTTTCTTCCTCTGCAGGCTTTTTCTCCCTGCGCTCACGGAGTACCATTTCCTTTTGAATCCTCCCAAGTATGCGCTCTGTCTCCTTCGCGCGCTGCTCCACGTTGGTCATGTCTACCTTGATGCCGAGGATACCAACAAGAACTTCGAGGACGACCTTCGCGGAGTTGTGATCCACCAACATACCATGTGTTTCGCCGAGCAAACACAACCCTTCCATGCCACGAAGTTTTCCCATGCCAATCAACAGACCAGAAGCCCCGATTATCGGTCCCCCGCCCTTTTCCACGGTGAATCCATGTTCCTTGTATTTTTCTATGAGATCCAGCTGACTCACGACGCCAACAACTTTTGGTTTGGCCCGGCTGTACCGTCCGGTCGCGAAGCCACCGAGCGTGAATATTTGTTTCACTCCGAATTGCTCCGCCACATCCAAAATTTTGTCCACAACTTTGTGATGTCCCTCCGAAGAAACTGCCTGCACATCGCCGACGACGATTATCAAGTCCTTGCCATTGGAGCTTGCATGATAAAAATCGTTCCTCAAAAGCCTCAACGTCCCATCTGGTTCTACTGCCACGTGATGCGGGAAATGGGGGGAATAAAGCTCCGCAAATTTCTTTGCGCGCAACTCCTCCACTAGATGCTCAGCCGCGATTTTGCCTACGTAGCCCATCCCTGGCAGTCCCCCGATAAGTACGGGCTCCCTTAACTTTGGTTTTGATAAAATTTTTACTGTTACAGTTTCCATACCATCACCGCTTGGACGCCTCCTTTTTCATCAGGCGCCGATATTTTCCATATGGATCATGCGGCGAGAACCTTGGAGGATGCGGTGAAATGGTCTGTCCACCACATTTCGGGCAAACATCTTTGAATGTGTAAGTGCTACAGCTCTTGCACTTTTTTATTTTCAAATCATTCACCTTTTGGTGTTTGACTAAGCTCGCCTTTTCCACCGGCCTTCTTCACGTTAGTTATCGCGATGTCTACGAATTTTTGCAGCGCCCCCTCTGCAATTTTATAAGATGGTGCTGTAATCCTGATGCGATATCGCGGCGACCCAACGTAGTACGCCTCAACGTCTACATCAGAAGTTTTGACCGAATCACGCGCATTGATGAGGGTCGATTTTATCACCTCGACGCCATTGGATGTGGGACAACTTAATTCAATATACTTGACCACCTCAACTTCTGGCGCCTCCACGGTGGAGGACGCCATTTCACTTAAAGCATCAACCCATTTTTTATCGATATCCACACCCGCCAGAATTTCTTTGCCCTTTATCGCGATAGCTTCAAGCGCCGAATAGAGATCTCCGAACTTATCCTGTAGGGTAAAACCAACTTCATCGTATGCTTTGTCTAGGCTCTTTCTCAGTTTCTTCGCCTCAAGTTCCAATAGCTTTTCAGCTCTCTGCTCTTTTTTGAACTGCAGGGCTTTCCAACGACGCTGACTATCCTTGACCCTGCGCATCGAAAGATCGACGTGCCCCTTTTGTTTATCCACAGCAAGAACTTTACAAACGGTCTTCTGACCTTCCCTAACAAAATCTCTGATGTTTTTTATCCACCCAGACGCCACTTCAGAGATGTGAACCATTCCTTCTTTTTCTCCGTACTCATCGAGGGCCACGAATGCGCCCTGCGGAAAGACCTTCTTCACCGTGCACATCACGAGCTCATCCGCAGCTGGCAATTCTGCTCTTCGACGAACCATCCTGCTACCTCAGCACCTCTATGATAGAAGTTTTGATCTCGGCCTTCCCACCGCGGGGGATAGCTAGAGTCTTGCTGCACACCGAGCACTTCACAACAGAACTCGCGTGGCTAAATATCACCTGCTCGTTTCCACACTCGCTACATCTAACCCGCAAGAAACAGGGAAGACGTGGCCTTGTCTCTATGTTTATCACCTACTCTTTGATCTCTATTCCCTTCGACCTAAAACCACGTAGTGGGTGCGACTTGTCACAGACGCTGCACTTCAACATCAAAGTGATTTTTTTTGCAGTTTTCGCGAACTTCTTCTGCTCGGACCTTGGCTGGCTACCATATCCCCTCATCACGCGAGCGAACTGACGTTGTCCCCAACTCAACGGTCGCGCTGAACCCTTGCGGAGCTGGCGCACGTTGTGCACAGTGTGCTTTTTGCATGTCGGGCAGTATGTGCGAATTTGTTTTGGTACCTTCATTTTTAATCCTCTAGCCTAACTCTCTCCAACTTTGATATCTTCCCCAAAAAAGGTATCGTTACAATGATTTAACTTCAATTTTTCTTGCGAGACCGTGCTTCAATAGAAACTCCGCCCTCGGCCTAGGCAAAAACCCGACCTCGCCAACCTTGAATGGGCCATAGCTCTTCATGTCCTCTGCGACTATCTGTGGCACATCCACGGAAAATATGAGGGCAACATTCGTTATCTCCTTCGGGGCTACGACAGCTGTCTCACCAGCCATGGCTGGAGCTACTAATTCTGCGTGTAATTTCTCCAAAGTTTGCCTGATCTCATTGAATGCGTTTCTCTCCTTCTCGAGCAATGAAGCTGGCAAACCCCCCTTCGCGAGCTCATTAAGCGCTTTTCCCACACGAAGCATGTGGATCTCTTGCACCATCTGCAAAACGCTACGAAGTTCTTCCTTCAAAATATCTCGTCGCACTGCTTCGCCTCTATCGGCCTCGCGACTCAGCTCCGCCACATATATTCCAACATTGGAGTAAAACTCGTCTGGCAAGTCCACTAGTCCACGCGTCGACTTTTCCTCCGTCAGCGCGTTTTTGATATCCTCAAAAGTGAACTCCACCATGTTATTTTCCCTCGCGCATAAATTTTGGAATTGCACTTTCAATTGAAAAATGCTCGATGTCCCTCACCAAAACACATTTCATGCTGACGCCAGAATGCAAGCTTGATGGTAGACGCAAGATGCGCTTCGTATCTATGGTGACCTTACCATCCGTGAGCGCAGAGTTTAATTTCATGAGATAATCAACCAGTTGTCCAAAAGTTTTTTCGCCCATTCCAGAGAAATCTTGTAAATCTTGAAGCTTCCCCTTGCGCATCATAGCTATCACTTTTTCTTTTTCTTTGATCAATTGCTGAACCAACGCCTTCCTCATGCCCATCTCAACGAGCTTCTGTTCATCCAAACGATCGAAGGTCTTCGCAATCCTATCCCTGAAAACTTGCGAATAACCGAGCGCTATCGTCATATCCGTCGGCACTATGCTGCCCGTAACGTATTCTACTATTTGAGTGCGCTCCGTCTGTTCCATGGTCATGACAGCATCGTCGTTTACCCTGATATGAAATCCTCGGCCAGAATAAACGAAGTTGATGTTGCGCAAGTCAAGATCTGACCGAAGGGTCTCAGCAAACATCGCCGCTATCTGCCGAGCTTCGTCCAAACATTTTTCGCACACGGCGCCACCGGAACACCCGCACGTTTTTAGAGGCAAGTCTTTCGCATCGACATCAAAAACAAGCTCTGACTTCAACCAACCCTTTCTCATCGACGGCTGCTCGTACAGCGCCACGCTCGCATAAGCCGCGTAAGGTGCCCTGTTTTTCAAAAAATCCGAAAGCTGCTCAACCGTCATAAACTGATTGTACCTGTGACTCGGGCCTTCGCCGTAATCGAACCCGAACTCTCGCAACGAAAGTGTGTGAAGTATGAAATCGGGCAAATCTTTTTTGTTCCATTCCTCCGAGTAAAAACGCTTTCGTTCATCTGGTGTCGCTTCTCTAAATTGCATTCAATCACCTGTGTGCGGTCTGGCTTGCTCCGCCAAGCGCTTGTAGTAGTAAGTGAGCGGATTCTTTATATTTCGACTTCGGCAAAAATCGTCAGGCTCGCACAGCAGTGGCGCAGAAATCTGGATCTTGCCGCAATTTGGCGTACGATACCACTTCGATTTGCCGCTGTCCTCCAAACGTGGCTCGACCGCCATGCCAAAACCAAGGTGGTAATAGACATTCGCTTTCTCTTGAGGCTGATCCTTGAAAAATGGTGGGTTACAATGCTCCGCAGCTTCAAATATAAGCGGCGCGATCTCTTCGCGCACGATTGAGATATCGCTGATGAAATCAGCCATCCGCGTGGCAATTTTTCCCGAAGGTGATACTCGCGCATAAGAAAGAAAAGAGGTCAACAAAACGGCTATCGCATAATTTCTCGCGCCCGCCCCAACGCCGCCGAGTGCCTTCTTCACGCACGGCGGGAAGAACTCCAGACGCAACTTCCCTATTGGAACTCTGCGCAAGCGCTCACGCAACTCCGCTTCAGGCGGTATTAAAGCAGAAATTCTTTGTCCGACTGAATCAAGCAGCTTGGATGGCACTCCTGACTCTGAAAAACGTTCATATAATGACGCGATGTATTCCTCCGTCTTGACCCCAATAAAATTTGCAAATATTTCCCACAACTCCCGCAGAGTTATAACCGCCCATCCATGTACAACATAAAGTTTTGTCAAATCCACTCGTCTATACCTCATCAACAATGCGAGATCTGTCCAACGCACGGCATACTTCGGCACGTATTGAGGCAAGGCGCGGTCGTCGACTATTTCTATGCCATCTTCCGCGAGCCGCCTATCGCGCAATTTGAAATAATCTTCGCGCGGTATTTCAATATTTTTTAATTTCACACCACCATCGTGCTCGAGTTGCACGAATTTGAAAGAACGCTGCACGACATCCAGACAAAGATCTTCGTAACCTCTCTTGAACAACTCATACATTCTGTATTTTATCGTCTCCCTCATCGCATCGGTTACAAGCCGCACCTCGCGAGAGTATGGATAGGAAACTGCTGCCGTACCTTGACACATCAGGTAGAATGATAATATTTCATTCTGAATCGCGCTCGGATTTGCGTCCACCATCATCTCTTTAGGAGATTTCCACTTAACTCGGTTGACCGCACGCTCAACGATTTCTTGAGGCATGGAATCGAGTGGTGGTGCTGAGCGAACGACATCTTGCGCTTCTGGAGCAAATGGATCTAAAATCGCCATATATCCGGGAGCGATCAACGCCACCGCCCTACTCTGATTCTATCCTCGGTGCGAGCAGAAAACGCAACCTGCCTTTTCCCTCAGCGATCGGGAAATCAAGTTGGATTGGTAAATTTGTGCCCAGATTTATTGTGATGTTGTCAGTAGAGCTGGCTGCTTTCGTCATGTTTATGAGATAATTTATGTTGAACATTGCCCGCGCAGGCTGCTTGACGTTCAATTTCAGTAGCCCTGGGTCACCCTTGTGCAATTTGAGCTCGGCCGCACCGGTGTCGCTCTCGGTCAACATAAAGAGTCCCTCATCGGTCAGCTCATATCTCACATTATCTCCAACTATCTCGGCATCTTTCAATCCATCCTGAACGACTCCAGCCACAATGTCGGCACCAGCAGTGAACTGAAGCTTGGGTTCCGGCAGCTCGGATTCGCTAGTATCTATCAAGGACAAACTAAACTTTCTCGTCGATGTGCCCTTGAACGTCAGAGATAAGCGATTTTTTTCTTCGTCGAGTTCCATGAAGAACTCATCCTCTGCCTTCGCCCTCGCCATTATCTTGTTCATTTCAGCTAGATTTACGCCCAGCGACACCGCACGCTTGACCTCGTAATCAGCGAACGCCGCTGCCGGGAGTTCGAAATCCACGAGAGCTACATGCGACGGATCCATCGCCTTCATCTTGATCCCGTCTGGCGTCAACTTGAACAACGCTTCCTCGATCAAATTAGACATCGCGCTGATGCAAGTTTTCCAAATTTTTGAATCTTCCATCCGCAACTTGACCAAAAAATCACCCCTATCCTATTGTCCTAGCTCCTTTTCAAATGTTTTTACCTCTCGCCTGACCTCATCGTAAAGTTCGAGGTCGAGGTTATCTACCCTTTGGATTATCTCCGCCTGCAATTCATGTTTGCCCCCGACGTTCAGCGGGGTACCAAACACTCTAACTTTTGAACCGATATCTACACCCGCAGCTAGCGCAGGGTCGTCGAAAAAAACTACGATTTGACCAGAGCCATCGTCGAGCATAAACTCTGCCTCTTTTCGATCTACGACGAGCCCAACTACCCTGATGCGCGAATCACCTATCTTTATCTCCGAAATTTTTCTGTCGACAGCGGGCGCTTTGCGCATAAATTCTTCCATCTTGTTCACCAATTCCTACGCATATTCTCTCCAGATGTGACCACACGCGACGCAGCGATAAAACCTAGTCGATGGTTCATCACCGGCACGAGTTTGTCTTATCCAGTAGTAGGCTTTATCATTTTTGCACCTAGGACATGTGACCCGCGTCGTAGGCAGACCTATCTGCTTGCCCTCTATTACCTCTGGCCCGCTTTTCTTCATCTCCACATCCTTAACAAGTTTGTATTCATCGGCCTCTATTCCTTCGACAACGTTACCACACTTCCCACATTCTAAAATTAATCCCTTCTCGCTTTTTTTGGGTAACATCAAATTTCCACACTTCGGGCAAAACTTCACGATATCACCCAAATCCAGCATCCTTCAGCATCGATGCATGGTCGAACGCCAGCTCATCCCAAGGAATTTTTTTGAACACGCGCACTTCCGCTGCATCGCTGCCGGCTGCCAGCTTGCCTCCAACCACTTCGACCACAAAACATATCGAGATGGTGTGCCCGCGAGGGTCACGTTTTGGATCGGAGTAGACGCCCACCAACTTCTGTATCTTCACCTTCAGCCCTGTCTCCTCTTCAGTCTCGCGAGCTGCAGCATGATCCACCATTTCACCATAGCTCACGAACCCACCTGGCAAAGCCCACTTCCCCTTGTGGGGTTCTCCCCCTCTCTTTACCAGCACCACACCACCGTCCATCTGGACTATAGTATCCACAGTAAGGAAAGGTTGCTTCATTATCGTCCCTGCCACAAAAGCGACAAATAACCGATCTTTGGAATAACAAATACCACCCTGCCGCGGACCTGTGCTGGTTTGATGTAACTTTCAGTCTGCAAAACGTATGGATTGTTATCGCCCTTAGTTGTAAAGTAAATCTCGCCGTTATAATTGTTTATTGCCACAACGCGGTGAACGATAGGTATTGATTGGCCGGATACATCGAATACGACGACATCCCCAACCTTTACATCCATCAAAGGATTTACACCTTCTATAAACAGCAAATCACCTCGTTCGAACCCACCTTGTATAGGAAAGTTGGAGGTATCGTAACCTCGATCGGTGAAGTAATTCCTCCATGACTCATCACCGTGATTCATGCTTTGGGAAATCACGGCCCTGTACGGCTCGTCCATCCGCAGAGCAAGGCTCAGCGATCCTCTGACGCCGAAATACACCCCACCAACTATCAACAGCGAAACAATTATCTCGTAAACTATCCTGTGTCGTTTCATCCATCGCTTGGCGCGTCTGCCTTTCTTCGTCACTTTGCGCCAAATCTTGGTTTTTCTTGGCATTTTAGTTTTTCTTGGCATTTTCTCCAACGCCCCGCGCTATCAAGTGTGCCACACGTAAAGGCTCGGGAACAAAGCTGCGCGTAGCAGTCGTTTTGATTATTTTTTCCGCGTCATTCTTCTTTACACCAGCTATTTGCATGAATATTCGCGCTCCGCTCCTCGATTCTACCGAATAAATATTCCCTGCGCGCCTAAGTATCTTCCAACGCGCCCGCCAATCTGGCAAGTTCTTGATCGCCAGTTTGATCTCCTTCATGTTCGGGCGATCCCTCGACACAGCGACCACAGGAATTCCGGTCCGCTTGAAAATTTCGCGTATGTCTACCACATTGAAACCGGCGAAAGTCGCACCATCTGTCATTATCACCCTAAGCTGTCCCTTGTGCCTGCTCTCGTTGACCATCTTTATTATCCGTTGAGTCGCATCCCTACCGTCGACCGATACCGATGTGCTCAAGATGCCGTCCAACCATTGCCCTCCTCTGAGAACTGCACCTACAAGTAGAGTCTTACCTTTCGTGTGCGGCTCGAACGGCCCGTCGTCTATTCCGATCACGCGGATCTCTGGCTTTATGTCCCAAAATTTGACGTTTTTCAAGTTAGCTACCCAAAAGAGGATATGTTGCTATA
>CAZLQN010000031.1:0-8952 GCA_964561735.1 Hadarchaeota archaeon (SeqCode)
CGACGATATGGTGAAAACTATTCTCGAGCGCGGGAAGGTGAGCCGCGATGAGCTCATGTCGAAGATAAGGCAGAAGCAGGAGGAGTTCAGCGGCTTCATAACTTCGGAGGGCGCGGCGATCATCGTCGGGCGGGAGCTGGGCGTCGAGTTCGGGAAGAAGGAGCCGGAAATCAGGGAACTGACGATAGACGACCTCACGTTTCCATCGTTTCTGCGCCTTTACGGCATGATACGTCCCTCTTCCCGTAATTCCGTGTCTTTTGAGAGCACCTCTGCTCACCAAACTGCCGAGCTCGGTGGTGGCAAGCCTCTCTTTGACACCGCAAATCTGTATTTCAATACTGCGCCAGTCCGATCCAAACCGCTGTGATGGACAGTCCCAGTTATCTCTACATCAAAAGAAGGCCAACACCTTTTCCCTGAAATTGACTGTGTACTTTCTCAGATACTTCTCAAGTTTTTTGTGGTCGATCCTCATTTTGAAATTTTTCGCCATGGATTTCCTCATCTCTCCAAAATAGACCATGTCCACGAACGTCTTTTCAACATCGCTCACGGGCAGAGAAAAATTGTCGTGTCTGTGGTGTTCATAGCCGAAGAAGTATTCATCAGAAATCTTCCTCACCAGCACGTTGTGCCCCATGACCTTTCTGATTCCGCGCCTCACCCTTCTGCTCGTGATTATTATTGGAGATGTTTCTTGCTCCCACAAGTTGTGAAAGCTCATCGCGTCCTGCAACCCGATGTAAGCCGGCTTCAAACAGTATACTAGGAGGGAGGGGTCATCGTGGATGGTATAATACCCCCGCGTTATCCTCCTCACCTCACCCCTCTTCAAAAGGTGATTCATCGCCACATAAGCGTAGTTTTTGTCACCGATCAGCGCGGAGATCGATTGCAGGTTCGCGACCGGCGTGCGTTGGAGGAAATCCCTCACTTTTTTTATGTGGCCGCTGCTCATCTTGCCCACCTTTCTATGTATTCGAGCATGTCTTTTTTACCCGGAATCGCCCCGAAGAGCACGAGTGCCTTGAGCTCTTTTTCGTCGATCGGTTGCTTAAAATTTTGGACGAGCTTCGAGAGCTTGGGTTTCACCGTTTCAGCTTTTTCCACCAGCCTCAGAAGGAAGAATACATCGTACAAATCCCTGATCTTTCTCCTCCCCAGATAAGCGTCTACCTTTTCGCCTATCATGGTCTCAGGATCCAACGTATAGACGCTCAACAGGTTACCCTCGTAAGTTTCGTATTCCTTCAAGACACCCTTGGCGCGCTTAAAAATAGCCTCGAATCTTAGCTCCACTTCCCCAAATTTCAATGTCGAATAGAGGGCGTTTTCTTTCACCCTCTTCTTGATCACCTCGAACCCGCGTTTTCCCAACGTTTCGAAAAATACTTCAATTTTTTCCAGGTCCCTCTTCACATAGACATCGATATCATCCGAGAACCTGTTTCCCGAATAACAGCGCCATATGGCCGTGCCACCGTGCAGGACGCCGCGAGGGAACACGAGATAGAACGTCTCCATAGCTATGTCCTGCGCCATGGCGATTTCTCTGTGGCGCGCCCTCCTGATCTTCGAGTGCAATGGAATTCTTTTGGATTTTGTGGTGCCTTGCATAGCTTTTCACCACGATTAACTGAACTTATAATTATTTATAAGTTTGGTTAACTCTATACGAGAGCCAAAATCGCCAACTATTCGCCAAGCAATCGCCATTCCCCTCACCCCTCTTGATAACCATTTGAGCCCTTTGTGAGCCCATTATTAGCCCTCTGCTTCAATACGTGTTTGCGTGCAATCAAGTCATCGCCCCATTTTTGTATTTTCATTTCTTTCATTACTTTCAGAATTTCGAAGGCTCCAATTTTCCCACCGAAGCTTTGGGAGAAGGTTGCTTATAAATAAAAAAACAAACTCCTGAAAAAATTTCTTCTCGAGCTCAGCGGTTTCATAACTTCAGAAGGCGCAGCGATCATCGTCGGGCGGGAGCTGGGCAGCGAGTTCGGAAAAAGAACCCATGTCGAGGTGACCACAAAATAAGAAAATATATAACTGTGGGCACCTATTGTAATATTATGTATCTAGAAAAAAGAAAAGTCGGAAAAAATACAAAGTACTACCTTGTCCACTCTTATAGAGAAAAGAACAAAGTAAAGAAAATAAGAAAATATCTCGGCCAGAACTTAACCAAGATAGAACTTGAAGAAGCAAAAGAAAAAGCAAAGCAACGCATAAAAAAACTGCTGGAGAAGATAAGCACTGAAGTTTTTCTTTTCACACTGACAAAAAATCAAGTCCAAAAATTAAACAAATACAATGACTTAATAGGAATCATCCATTTAAGCGATGAGGAATGGCGAAGATTTACCAAAGAATTCACTTACAATACAAACGCCATCGAAGGATCAACTGTTCGGAGAGATGAAGTCCCAACGATTTTAGAAAAACGTAAAACTTCTGACCCCGAAGAACTGGAAACAAAGGGAGGAGCAAAAGCGATACAGTTTATAAAAAGTACAACCGAAGACTTGTCCATCGATTTAATAAAAAAACTCCACAAGCTATGCTTTGATGGCTCGAAAGATTTTGCCGGAAAAATCAGGACTGTGGAAGTTGTAATTAAAAACTCAAAAGGAGAAATTTTACATCGTGGCGTGCATTCATCACGGCTTCAATTAGCGTTGGAGGACATGATTTCTTGGCATAAAAAAAACAAAAGTAAATTCAAACCATTGGTCTCAGCAGCAATAGTCCATAATCAATTTGAATACATTCACCCCTTCCAGGATGGCAATGGCAGAGTGGGAAGATTGCTCCTGAACTTCATACTACTAAAGAACAATTATCCACCAATCAACATCTCTTTAGAAGACAGGTCGGAGTATTATAAAACACTTTATGAATACCAAAAAAATATGAATCTCAAGCCGACGGTTGAATTTTTAACAAAGCAATACGAGAAAACCCTGAAAATGGTGACCACAAAAGAGTAAAGATAAAAAATGTAGTCACCTATATGACTGATGCCAAAAGGTGCAAGGCGGTCTGTTTCTTTATTTTATCTTTTTTCCCAAATCATAAAACTAAATATACTACAAACCAAAACCATCTCGGTGGCTGGGCCGATGATGAGCTTCGACGATATGGTGAAAATTATTCTCGAGCGCGCGAAGATAAGCCGCGATGAGCTCATGTCGAAGATAAGGCAAAAGCAGGACGAGCTCAGCGGTTTCATAACTTCAGAAGGCGCGGCGATCATCGTCGGGCGGGAGCTGGGCGTCGAGTTCGTGAAGAAGGAGCCGGAGGTCAGGGAGCTCACCATCGACGACCTCACGGCCGGCATGTCGGGCGTGGACATCGTCGGCCGCGTCGTCCGCATATACGAGCCGAGGAATTTTCAAAGGGTCAACGGCTCCCCAGGAAAAGTCGGCAGCCTCATGATCCAAGATCAGACGGGCCAGGTGCGGGCGGTGCTCTGGGACGATAAAGTTTCGTTGCTCGAGGAGGGCAAGATCAACAAGGGCGCCACGATCCAGATCCGGGGGGCATATGTGAAGAGCGGCATCGACCAGAAGCCGGAGGTCAACATCGGTGCGAGGGGCTTTATGTTCGTCGAGCCTGACGACCCGCGAGTGCAGAACCTGCCGCCGCTGATGGAAGCGAAGGTGAGGATATGCGACCTGAAGCCAGCGCTCGGAGAGGTCGACATCATCGGCAGGGTCGCGGTCGTGAGCGAGCCGAGGACGTTCGATCGCCCCGGGAGGGAAGGGGGGAAAGTTTCCACGATCATGCTGATGGACGGGACTGGCTACGCTCGCGTCTCCCTCTGGGACGGGAAGGCGGAGCTGGTGCAAAACATAAAGAGGGGGGACATCGTGAAGCTCGAGAACGCGTCCGTCCGCCGCGGCCTGCGCGACCGGGCCGAGCTGCACGTTGGCAACAGAGGACGGCTGGTGCTGAACCCGCCCGAAGCTGCGGCGGCCGAGCTTCCGCCGCTGGTCGAGAAACCGCTGAAGATAGAGCAGATCGAGACCGACATGCAGACGCTCGACCTCATCGCGAGGGTGCGGCGCAAGTTCAACGTTCAGGAGTTCAAGCGGGACGACGGTTCGACGGGCAAGGTCATGAGCGTCATACTGGCCGACGAAACCGGGACCGTCAGAACATCATTCTGGGGCAATGCCGTCGAACTCGCGAAGAAGTTTTCAATCGGCGACATCGTCTCCATCCACAACGCATATACCCGCACGGGATTGGCGAGCAAGCCAGAGGTCCAAATTGGGCGCTCCACCGGCATCGAGATAAATCCGGCGGGCGTCTCCGTCGGCGAGCTGAAGCCGAGCAGGATCAAGATCGGCGAACTCGAGGTCGGCATGGACGCGCTCGAGGTGATCGGCAGGGTGATCGAGGTGTCGAGGGCGAGGGAGTTCACGCGTACCGACGGCAGCAAGGGAAAGGTTGCGACCCTCGGGATAGGCGATGAGACGGGGACGACGCGGCTCTCGCTCTGGCAGGATGCTGTCGATAAAGCTGAAAAAATAAAAGTCGGGGACATCATCAAAGCGACGAATTGCTACGGCGCCCTCGGGTTGTACGGCCAACCCGAGCTGCACCTTGGGAGGCAGGGGAGCATCGATGTGAACCCGTCTATAGAGGAAGAACTGCCGCGGGCCGACGTGCTGTCGATGGCGATCGCCGCCCCGGAGCGCGTAGAAATAGGGGCGCTCGAAAAGGAGGGCCTCAAGGTCCAGGTGCGCGGCACGATAGTCAGGGTCTTTCAGAGGAGACCGCTCTTCGATGTCTGCCCGCTGTGCGGCCGCAGCCTAGGCAGCGTCGACCACAGCCTCCTGTGCGAGGAGTGCGGCAAAGTGGTCACGCCCGAGCATCGAGTCGTCGTGAGTTTCCTGGTCGAGGATGGCACCGGAAACATCAGAGCTGTGCTCTTCGGAAAGGTCGCGGAAAAATTGCTCGGCATGGACGCGCAGCAGGTGTTTGTACTCTTCAAACAGACCCTTGACATCGTCGAGCTCTACAACAAGCTCAACATATTGGGCAAGGAGGTCACGATCACCGGAACCACGCGCTACGACAAGTACTTCAATCAGCTCGAAATTAGGGCGAGCGATGTTGAGATCCCGGAGCCGAAACAGGAGGCGCGCGTGTTGTTGGAAAAAATAAAAGCATGAAAAACAACACCAAAATGGATGTTGAACCGATGGAAAGAAAAAAGCAATCGATCGAAAGTCTGCCGGGCGTTGGAGAGGCGACCGCGGAGAAGCTTCGTGAAGCCGGTTACGGAACAATCGAATCGCTCGCCGTCGTTACTGTAGATGAACTCTGCGAAGTCGCGGAGATTGGAGAAAGCCAAGCCAAAAAAATAATCGCGGCCGCCAAAAAAGCTGCTGAAATAGGAAATTTTATAACTGCTGATCAAGTTCTCGAGCGTCGGAAGACAGTCGGCTGGATAACCACGGGCAGCAAGCAGCTGGACACGTTGCTCGGCGGCGGGGTTGAGACTCGAGCGGTGACGGAGGCTTTTGGAGAGTTCGGTGCCGGCAAATCTCAGCTCGGCCATCAGCTTTGCGTAAATGTGCAGCTGCCTCAGGAGCGAGGCGGCTTGAACAGCAGGGCGATATTCATAGACACGGAAAACACGTTCAGACCAGAGCGCATCATAAGTATGGCGGGTGGAGTCGATTTGGATTCGAACGAGGTGCTGAAAAATATTTTGGTCGCGCGGTCCTACAACACGGACCAACAACTCTTGATAGCTGAAAAGGCCGAGGACATCATCGAGAAGGAAAACGTGCGACTGCTGGTGATCGACAGTTTGACCTCCCATTTCAGGGCCGAGTACACGGGGAGGGCGGTGCTCGCCGAACGGCAGCAGAAACTCGCCAGGCACCTCTTGGTCCTGCACCGCATAGCGGATCTAAAGGACGTCGCCATCTACGTCACGAACCAGGTGCAGGCGCGCCCAGACATGTTTTTCGGTGACCCGACTAGGCCAATAGGCGGCCACGTCTTGGCACACTCCGCAACGACCCGCATCTACATGCGGAAATCCAAGGGCGGGCGGCGAATAGCGCGTATAGTCGATAGCCCAAGCCTGCCTGAGGGGGAGTCTATTTTCAACATAACAGAGAGCGGCATCAAAGATTGATTGGTGTTTCTTTTGATCAGAGCTATTGCTGTGGATATCGATGGCACGATGACATCTGGAGATAGAAGGATAGACCTCGTTGCAATAAATGCGGTCAGGAAAGCTGAGGCAGCTGGTCTACCGATTGTGCTATCGACCGGAAACTTGCTCGCTTTCGCCGAGGGGATCGCCACGATGCTCGGCGCATCTGGACCGCTGATAGCTGAGGATGGCGGAGTCGTACTCGACCCGAAGAGCGGCCAGGAGTACGTGCTCGGCGATAGAGTCGAGGCGGACCGCGGATTGGAAGCGCTTGAAAAGAAATTTGGTAGGCTCGAGCAGACCCGCAACTCCTACAATCGCCTCACTGGATTGACGCTCACGCGCACGATAACAGCCGAGCAGGCGATGGATGTTTTTCGCCGCGAAGGCTTGGACCTCGTGGCTGTGGACTCCGGTTTCGCGATACACATCAGAAGCCCGGCGGTGAACAAGGGAAACGCGCTGCGCAAGGTTGCTGCACTGCTCGGCATAACCACGGCTGACATCGCCGCGATGGGCGATGGCACGAACGACGTCGAGATGCTTCAGACCGCTGGACTCAGCTTCGCTCCGGCCAATGCTCATGAGGCTGCAAAAAAAGCTAGCACCCACGTCACCTCAAGCCCAGACGGACATGGGGTTGCGGAGGCCATCGACAAAATACTTTCCCTCGTGGGCTAACTACAAAGGGGGAAATAAAACGAAAGTTTGCGTGCTCTCTGATATCCATTCGAACCTCGACGCTTTCCAAGCTGTCCTCAAGGACATGCCGAAGGTAGACTCCATCATCTGCGCCGGAGATTTCGTCGGGTATGGGGCCGAGCCGAACGAAGTGGTCGAGCTGGCTCGATCGAAGGACATGCGGGCGGTGCTCGGCAACCACGATTACGGCGCAATCACCCGAGATAACAGCGGCTTCAACCCGATCGCCGCCCAAGCTCTGCTCTGGACATCCGAAAAATTGAAAGGGGCCAACGCAAAATACCTCCACGGCCTGCCTGAGCAGCTGAACATGACGCTCGGTGAGAAAAAGGTGTTCGTGGTGCACGGGAGCCCACGCGACCCGCTGTTCGAATACGTGTTCCCCGATGTCTCGAACCAAGAACTATTTCAACTTACTAGAGATGTGGCGGCTGATGTTGTGATTCTTGGACACACCCATGCGCCCATGACTCACATAATCCAAGGGAAACTCGTCGTGAACCCTGGGAGCGTCGGCCAGCCGAGGGACCGCGACCCGAGGGCCAGCTACGCCATCCTCGATATCAAAGAAGAGGTCGAGGTGACCCAGAGGCGCGTGGAGTACGACATCGAAAAGACAGCTAAGAAAATAAAATCGGCTGGGCTGCCGAGCGAGCTCGCCACCAGGCTCTTCTTCGGGTGGTGATCACTGCTTGGGCCGCTCCTGTGGCTGCCCTTCCGCCGGCTTGGCCGGTGGTGGTGCTATGGCAGGTTGAACTGGCAGTGTCTGCGGGGCCTTTGCCATCTGGATCGCCAGAGCATGCTCGTTTACGACGATGTAGTCGCGCATCGCGAGCACAGCGCTGAACGGTATCAATGGGTTGCCGCCCTCGTCCTTTTGGAGCCCCTGAAGGGTCACACCCTTGGCGAGCTTGACGGAAAGCGCAAGTATTTTGCCGTTTCCCTCGTCAATTAACATATCGCGGAGCTGCCCGACTTGGACTCCCTTGTCGGTCAGGATGCCAATGCCCTTGAGCCTGTTGCTAAATATCCGACCCAAACTTTGACCTCCTGTTCTAAATCTGCTACATCTATTAAAAGCTTTAATAATGCATCTTTGTAACTTCTTCACCTATGCGCTTGGTGGATCGCCCGCTGAACGCTTCATAGTTTTTTTCTATCTCCTTCGTCACGCTCGGTCTGATTCTATTCATCACTTTCCTGAAGTCTGCCATCTTGACTTCCTTGCCCTTTATGTCGCGGCGCAGCACGAGCATCGCGGCCTCCCTGCAGAGCGCCGCTATGTCCGAACCAACGTAGCCCTCGGTCTCTGCGGCGAGCGCGTTGAGGTCGACATCCTTTGCGAGCGGCATGCCCTTGGTGTGAATTTTGAAGATCTCGAGCCGCGCCTTCTTATCCGGCGCCGGCACGAGCACGAGCCTGTCGAACCGGCCTGGGCGAAGCACCGCCGAGTCTATCAAATCAGGCCTGTTCGTCGCCGCGAGCACGACCACGTTTTCCAACTTCTCAAGACCATCGAGCTCCGTCAGCAACTGGCTTATCACTCGCTCGGTGACGTGTGAATCGCCGAAACCTGAACCGCGACTTGGCACTATCGCATCCATTTCATCGAAGAATACTATCGCAGGGGCTGCCATCCTCGCCTTTCGGAATGTCTCTCGCACGCCCTTCTCGGATTCTCCTACCCACTTGCTCAACAATTCTGGACCCTTGATCGCGATAAAGTTCGCCTCGCTCTCAGTCGCGACCGCGCGCGCGAGCAGCGTCTTGCCGGAGCCAGGCGGACCATACATCAGGATGCCGTGGGGCGGCTCTATCCCCATGCGCTTGAAGGACTCGGGATGTTTTAGCGGCCACTCGACCGCCTCGCGCAGCTCCTGCTTCGCTTCCTCAAGGCCGCCGACGTCTTCCCAACGAACGTTCGGAACCTCCACCAAGACCTCGCGCATCGCAGAAGGCTCGACCATCTTCAACCCGTTGTCGAAATCATCCTTCGTCACCTGAAGTTTTTCCAACACTTCTGGCGGGATGGCCTTCTCATCGAGCTTGATCTCCGGCAAAAT
>CAZLQN010000032.1:0-8915 GCA_964561735.1 Hadarchaeota archaeon (SeqCode)
TGATCGCAGAAAAAAACATTCGCAAGGCTCTGAAGCTGAAGGACGGCGATAGGGTCGAAGTAGAGGTGGAAATTTGAACATGACCGAAGCGTTCAAATCTTTACACCGGGGCGATTTTGTCCTGATTCATGACGCCGCGAACCGAGAAGATGAAACGGATTTGGTGGTCTTGGCGGAAAAAGTCGAGCCGCGCCATGTCGCGCAGATGAGGGTGGATGCAGGGGGTCTGATCTGCGTGGCGCTACATCCGAGCATAGTCAAAAACATCGAGCTACCGTACATGACTGAGGTCTACGATGCAGCCCGCAGTTTCAAAGTGCTCGCGGCCACGGAACCCGACGACATACCATACGATGAGAGGTCGGCTTTCTCCATCTCAGTCAATCATCGCAAGACATACACGGGCATAACCGATGTAGACCGAGCGCTCACGATCAGGGAGCTTGGTCTCCTCGGAAAGAGGGCGATGGTCGAGCGGATGACGGACGAGTTCGGCAGAAGCTTCCGAAGCCCAGGGCACGTGCCGCTCCTGCGTGCTGTCGATGGCTTGGTCATGAAGAGGCAGGGCCACACTGAGCTGGCATGTGCGCTCGCGGAGATGGCTGGAGTGACGCCCGCGCTCGCGATATGTGAGATGCTCGATTCTCGGACTAGCAAAGCATTGCGCATAAAAGATTCTATCAAATACGCCGAGGAGCGAGGCCTTGTTCATCTAGATGGTTTCGAGTTAGTGAATGAATATAAAAAACGGCTTGGAAAAAAGGTGGCGAAATAAATGAAAGTGGGTGTGATCGATACAACATTTGCGCGGTACGATATGGCGAAGGTAGCGATGGATGAGCTGAAACAACTCTGCAGCGTCCAGTTCGTACGCAAGACGGTGCCAGGCATAAAAGATCTTCCGGTGTCAGCGAAGCAACTACTCGAGCAGGGCTGCGAGCTGGTGATGGCGTTTGGCATGCCTGGGGCTAAACCCATCGACAAACAGTGCGCCCACGAGGCCTCGCTCGGCTTGATATGGGCGCAGTTGTTGACGAACAGACACATCATCGAAGTCTTCGTGCATGAGGACGAAGCGTCCAGCAACAAGGAGCTGGCCGAGCTTGCAGACAAACGTGCGAGAGAGCATGCACGCAACGTTTATCGTTTACTTTTCAAGCCTGAAGAACTTGCAAAACTGGCTGGCACTGGGCAACGCGAAGGGAGCCCAGACGCTGGTCCTTTGAGGAGGTGAGAAATTGGTCAAGTTAGGACTAGTGAGCACTGAATTCAACTTTGATATAGTTGGGCCGATGGTTGAGTTCGCGAAGCGGCACGCAGAGTTCTTGGAAGCAAAGATAGTCGTAGAGATGCAAGTGCCGGGCGTATACGAGATACCAATAGCGGTAAAGAAACTCGTCGAGCGAAAGGACGTAGATGCGGTGGTCACACTCGGCGCGGTAATCGAGGGGGAGACCGGCCACGATGAAGTAGTGATGCAGCAGACCGCGCGAAAGTTAATAGACCTGTCAGTGGAATATGGTAAACCGGTGGCGCTTGGCATCTCTGGGCCAGGGATGACCCGCGTGCAGGCGTTGGACAGAGTGAACGAGTACGCTCGACGCGCGGTGGAGGCTGCGGTCAAGACTGTGAAGTGCCTAAGTAAGGTGTAAAGTTGGATCCGAGAAAGGTCGGCATATTGGCGCTGGGCTCGCATGAGGAGAAGCATGGTGCAGCTTTGCCCCTCGATACTGATGCGAAGCTGGCGTCTCACGTGGCTCTCGAGGCGACGAAGCGGAGCGGAGCGAAGTTTTTGGGGGTGCTGTACGCTTCCTATGAACTTCCCGGCATAGACACTGGTCGGCATCAGCCGCTGGAGCAGCTCGTCGATGAACTCATATCCACGTTGCGGGCGGCGAAGGGGACCTTGGAGATAGAAGGGGCTATTTTGGTCAACGGGCATGGGGGCAACGAGCCTCTGCGCGACCACGTCCGTGAGATAGAGCAAGAGTTGGGCATGCGTTTGTTTTTTAACAATGTGATCGTGGATCTCGAAGGCCCACACGCGGCTACTGGCGAGCTCAGTATGGGTATGGCCGTTGGCATCACCGACACATCAAAGCTCGCCGAACACGTCGATTTCATCCGCTACCCAGAAGTGGGGTTTGTCGGTCTCACCGAGGCGCAAGAGCGCTATCCCTGGGCCAAGCAGCATGCAAGAGACCTTGGAAAGGTTGGGATTCGCGCGGAAAAATTTTTGGGAGCCAAGCTCCTCGAGTGCGCTATTGGCGATGTCGTGAACAACATTTACGAGTTATGAACTTATAGGAAGGGCACAAGCAGCATCCTGATGCTGATCAAGACAAGTATCGCGCCAAGAATTTTTCTCAAGGTGCTCGCCCTTACACGTTTTGAAAGAAACGGCCCCAGCTGTGCCCCAAAAACGCAGCCGATGACGAGCGGGACGGCATAATCAAGCATGATATTTCCGAGGAGCCAGTGCGGGATCACCGCGGCAATCGTTGTGATCGCCATTCCGAACATCGCTGTACCCGCCGACATGTGTATGGACATACCGAGCATGAAGATCATCACTGTTTCATCGATGATCCCACCACCTATGCCAAACGTCCCAGCCACAATCCCACTCAAAAGGCTCCCGAATATGCAGTAGGCTACAACCCGCGTGGACAGCTTGAAGGCGTCGTTCGAGTCGGTTTTTGCGTTCTTTTTTAATATCATAAAAATCGCGATTGTGAGCACGAGGGCTCCGAATAGCCCAGCGAGCCATCGAGAGGCTATGAGCGTCGTTACGTAAGCACCGATGAACGCTCCGGGGACATCGAGCGTGTCCAACAGCAAGCCAACTTTATAGTTAATTTTCTTTTGTATCGCATAGGCGATCGTGGACGATATTGCCATGAACATTATCGCGAGAAGGCTCACCCCGACCGCCTGCTGCGCGGGCAGGCCAAAGGCTAGGATGAGCAACGGAACGAAGATAGTCCCGCCGCCGAGCCCAACCATTGAATAGACGGTAGCGATGAGAAAGCCGAGCGGAATCAAAGTCAGCTCAATCATTTGATTCACAATAACAAATTGGCTCGTTTCTTTAATTGTTTGCTAGATCGACACAAAACTCGTCACATACTAGTGGCATATCGCTTGAAGAACCATTTTTTGACCATTTCAACTAGCAATATGTAGGCACCAATAAACCCTAAAAGAATTATAAAGAAGGTAATGGGTGGCTCCACGAATTGGAACAAGCCGCCCAATGGTGTAAGCGGGAAAATTAATGCAACGCCGACGACACTCAAGCTGCTGATAGCCAGAAGCTTACTCGGCTTGCTCTTGTAAAAGGGCGATTTCCTCGTCCTTATAACGAATATGACAAGTGTTTGGGTGGCTAAAGACTCAATAAACCAAGCGGTTTGGAACAGGGAGGGATTGTTCCAGCAATCGAAGACATAGAGCATCAGGAAGAATGTTAGGAAGTCAAAGATAGAACTAATTAATCCTATGCGTACCATGAATTTCCTTATGGAGGCGATATCCCATCTCTTTGGTTTTTCAATGTATTCCGGATCGACGTTGTCAGTCGGGATAGTTAGCTCAGACATATCATACAAGAAATTGTTCAAAAGTATCTGTATCGGAAGCATCGGCAGAAATGGTAAAAACAGGGACGCTAATGCGCAGCTAAACATGTTACCAAAATTCGAACTTGTTCCCATCATGACATATTTCATGGTGTTGCCGAAGGTTTTCCTACCTTCTAGAACTCCCTCTTGAAGCACCCTTAGACTCGTTTTCGAAAGTATAATGTCCGCGGACTCTTTTGCCACATCTACTGCGTTAGCAACAGATATACCGACATCTGATGTTTTTAAAGATGGCGCATCATTTATACCATCCCCAAGGAACCCAACAACATGGCCGTTATTTTTCAATGCCATTATTATCCTATTTTTCTGAACCGGTGTTACCCTCACGAAGATGTTTGCCTTCTCGACAATTCTTGCGAGGGCATCATCTTGCATTTGGGCAATTACATCTCCAAAGATAATACCTTTGATTTCAAAACCCAACTGTTCACAAGTATTCCTTGTAACCAACTCGTTGTCGCCCGTGATAATTTTTAGTTCGACCCCAACGTTCCTCAACAGTTTCAGGGATTCCCTAGCTGTTTCTTTCGGTGGATCGATAAACGCTACAAAACCCAAAAATATCATGTCACTTTCGTCGTTTACGGAGTATGTTGTCTTCTCTGCTCCGACTTTTTTGCACGAAACTCCTAAAACTCTGAATCCTTTGGAGCTCAATTCGTAATATTTTTGCTCGATCTTTTGCTGCGACTTCCTTGTCAAATCGAATGTCTTGTCTGAAAGTTCATATTGGGAACACACTTTGATAATTTCTTCAGGAGCACCCTTGGCAATCAAAAACCTCTGGCCGCCGTGCTCGACTACGACCGAAACTCTCTTTCTTACAAAATCGAATGGAACTTCATCTATTTTGTTGTAATCTTTCAAATTAATATCTTGGATATCTTCATGTTTGAGTATGGCTTCATCGAGAGGACTTTTTAGTCCCGTTTGATAATAACTGTTTAAGTAGGAATGTAATAGCACTTTTTCATCATTATTTCCTTCGACGTCTACATGCAGCACAAGTGTTATCCTGTTCTCTGTAAGCGTGCCAGTTTTGTCAGCACATAAAACATCCATGCTTCCAAAATCTTGAATAGATGCCAATCGCTTCACAATAACGCCTTTTTTAGACATCGCAAGTGCACCCTTCGAAAGATTCACGGTGAGGATCATCGGCAAAAGTTCGGGAGTCAAGCCGACCGCTAAGGCAACGGCGAAAAGAAGTGACTCTAACACGGAACGTTTGAAGAGCGCGTTTATGAAAAATACAAATAACACGAGAAGGAAGGTAACTTCCATGATAAGATAACCAAATCTTCTGAGCCCTCTCTCAAACTCTGGCGTAGGCGGTCTTGCAACAAGCTTCTTTGCAATTTTTCCATATTCTGTGGCGTTTCCAGTTTTTGTTACAACCGCCGTCGCTGTTCCGCTTACAATTGAAGTACCCATAAACAAGCAGTTATTATATTCGTTGATCGTTGCACTTTTTTTCTCCATCGGTGCGGCTGTCTTTTCCACTGGGAACGACTCGCCCGTCAATGCTGATTGATTAACGAACAAATCCTTTGCATTGATTACTCTGGCATCTGCTGGTACTATGTCTCCGGCTGAAAGGTTTATTATATCGCCTGGGACTATTTCGGGAAGCTTTACTTCTTGTTTAACGCCATTTCTAAGCACTGTTGCAGTAGTAGTTACCTTTTCCTTCAACATCTCGGCGGCTTTCTCAGCTCTGGATTCCTGATGGAAGGTAAGGCCCACACTTAAAATTACCATCGAAAATACAATTATGGCGTTTATTGTCTCGCCATAGAAAAATGAAACAATACCCGCGATTAGCAATATGAGTATCAAAGGATTTTTGAAGTAGGAAAGGAATTGAACAACGGTAGCTCGTTTCTTTCTCCTTGCAAGTTCGTTACGGCCGTATATTTCAAGACGCCTTTCAACTTCATCAGATGCCAGGCCAGATTGAGAGGTGTTTAACTTTGAAAGAATGTTATCTATAGGCGAGTATAGAATCTCTTCAGTACTTATCGGCGGCGCCCCGCTCGACACCTTGTTCGCATTTTCTTTTTTTACCGTGCTCGATTTCATCATTTTCGCCAGCCATACCTTTGAACTTTGGGAGCTGGGCTATCCCGCCTTTTCATAGAAAGTAAGATTGATATTCAAATAGGCTTTTTGTTTTTGTATTAACATTCAAACTATCTCAGATGTCCAAGCTCCTTACCTACCTCTAGCAGGGCCCAAGCCCAAATCAAGCACTCAAAGCTCTTCACCAAGTTGCCGCGCTCTGAGAAATGATTTGAATCCTTGCGGTAGGCACGAATGTTCTCGAGTATCTTTGTGCCGCGATTGTCCAACGCATGAACATTAAGTAAAGAATCGTCTAATTTTTTAGACCATTTCTCTATTTCTTTGATTAGCTCAGCTTCGACGCTCATTTGACGACACCTTCTGGCGCACCTGCGAACATCTTTAGAGCCTCAGCCTCCATGAAGTGTAGCTTTCCGGGCATGATCAGCACGTGTGGAGGAGACCCAAAATTCAACTTGCTGAGCTTTGCTGCTTTATCGGCTTTGATCATGACGTCATCATAACCTGCCCGCGCCACGATGATCGCGAGGGTGTCTGGTGTGAACACTTTCTTCTTGAGTTTCCCCTCAAGCTTGATCATGATTTCGATCGCCTCGTTCGCGGTCATCGCTTTGCCTTCCTCTGCGCGGATATCGAGCAGCAGCAAAGTGTGGAGCCCACGCGCCTTGTTCCCTGCGAGCACTTCGTAGGGCGTCTGTGAGGGGTTGTCAGGGAAAGGCACGGTGGCCGATTGCCCGAACTTGTAGCTCTGCAGCCCGGCCAGCCCAGCGGCAGCCGAGGCGATCGAGGCAGCGTGCACAATTTTCGTTTTGATGCCAGCTTTGGCAGCTCGCAGCCTGAGGTCGACGTGCGTCGTCGCCACCATGGGGTCGCCCGGCACGAGAAATGCGACTTTACTTATTTTGGCGGATTCCAAGATTTCTTCGGGGTGCGGCTCGACTTTTTCGCGGGTGACGACTTTTATGGGTTTGCCGATTTTTTGTTCGAGCTCTTTGATGTTGAAGTTCGGGATGATGCTCGTGTAAAGTTCGGCATAGATGGCGTCTGCCTCTTGGGCCTCGCGTAACCCGGCCAGCGAGATGCCGTCTTTTTGTAACCCTAAACCAATGAAGGTCAACATAACATCGTAAACACTTAATTTGGGTGGGCGATATATCTGTTCGGGGCCCGTGGCTTAGCCTGGTAGAGCACTCGGCTCTTAACAGCCGTGGAGCAACCGAGCGGTCGTGGGTTCGAATCCCACCGGGCCCGCCATTCTACTTTTTATCGATAAAACAACAGATTTCAAATGGAGCCCCGTGGTGTAGTGGTCAAGCATCCGGGCCTTTGGAGCCCGTGACGTCGGTTCGAATCCGGCCGGGGCTACCAGTTTTGCTATTTGGGAAGCTAACCTTATTACGAAAAAGTATGAATTTAAATCTGAAGCCCCGTGGTGTAGTGGCCAAGCATAGCAGGCTCTGGACCTGCTGACGTCGGTTCGAATCCGGCCGGGGCTACCTTTTGAGAAACTTACTCTACAACTATAGCGGTGTTCGTGTCGACGATTCCCTTTATTTTGTGGATTCCGCTGACCACAGTGTTTGTCAGCGTGCTCAAGTCCTTGGCCTCGACGAACACGACTATGTCATACGGCCCAGTAACGATGTTCACAGATTTTACGCCAGTTAACCGCCGAAGCTCTTGTGACGCTTGCCTTACTTTGCCGATCGCCGCCGTTATCAGAACATACGCTTCTACCATAGTTCACCCTGAATACTGATGAACAGCTGGTTTTTAATACGTTTGTACGCTCAGCCAAATCTACTGCGTTTTGAACATTTGCCAAAAAGTACAATTTGGGCAGATTTTCAAGTCGATTCCTTAATGGACAATTTGCGATTCAGCACACGCTCGACGGAACGCACGACGCAACCACCGGCCCCTATGGCCTTGGCAACTTGGTCTTTCGGCACATAGACGACGAGTTGCTCGCCCTGTTCTTCGACGCGGTCTATTTTGACGTTCAGCATCTGCTTCAGTTGGTCCAGCGTTTTCTCTTTCACGTTTACAACTCCCTGCGATTTTTCGATAGGTGGTTTAAAAGGTTTGCGTGGGTCCAATCAATCGGAATCTTCCAAGGGAACGCCTGAAATCTCCAGCGGATACTCGAGCCTCGCTTGCCAGCTACCTTTGAGTTGGGATGTCAACCTACGATACAACCCAGGCACGTGTCCAGCACCGACCACGCAGACGATTTTTCCATCGCTTGAGGCTAGCAGGGACACGATTCGAGTTGCCATAAATTCATCACGTTCTTCGATGAGTACCTTGTATGTCGTGGGAGACGTCTGTTTGAGGGTTGAGACCAAACTAGTCGTGACTTGGTCTTCCGTTAATCTTTCAAAGTCGGTTCTTTTTCCGACAAATGGCAAGAGGCCAATCAAGAGTTCACCAAATAACCTGATTTTTTCCCGCCTGCTCATAAGGTAGCTCAATCGTTGAATGGTAACGACGATGTCACGGTCGATAAGTTCAACCCGGGCGCCGGCCTTTTTTGCGTATTCGATTGCTGCCAACATCTCCTCGCCTACCGGCATGCCAGTCTGACGTGCGAACTTGTTTTGAATCGCTTGGAATAACTTGCTCAAGATAAATGGCCTCAATTGGCCGAGGCGGAGCGCGTCTGTAGTCCCAAGTTGTTGTTCCCCCTTTGTGAGTACAGCATAACGATTTGAGCATAGCTCCACAGCCACGATTTCGGGCCGCTCGCGTTCTATGGCTTCTCGGACATCTGCCGTGCTCTTCGGCAAAACATGTGCTACGCCCACGAGGGTGAGACGATCGCCCACTTTTTTGAGCAATTCCTCACCTCTTCACCATATAAGTAAGTAGAAAGTCTTCACCGACCCATTTCATGGATGACAACTCAAGTTTTACACTTTTAGAAACCCTCGCAAATCCATTACCACCCACCAAGGTTCTGGCAGCGGTGCCACCAACGATACGGGGAGCGATGGCGATCCGTACTTCGTCGACTAGCCCCTGTTTGAGCATGCTCCAATTTAAAGTCGAGCCACCTTCGAGCAAGATCTTTCGCACGCCTCGCGCATGCAATTTTTTAAGCAGTTTTGGCAGGCAAACTTTTTCCGAGCCACAGGCCATCACCTGGGTCCCGGTCTCGAGTAGCCTTTTGACCCTCTGTTT
>CAZLQN010000033.1:0-8641 GCA_964561735.1 Hadarchaeota archaeon (SeqCode)
AACGCGTCACGCAGTTCAAGATCCGTGAGGTTACCACTCGTCCCCCAACCACTATCGGCCGTGCAAATTGCCGAGTTTCCAGCAGGGAGGCCCACTTCCTCGGACTTCGCCCCGTGCCCTGAAAATGCGAAAACAATCGTGCTATCGGACCCAGCCCGCGCCACCACGTTAGCTATCGCCTGTTGGATGTTTGCCTCGGTCGCCTGAGCGTCGGCCAAGAAGTAGTTTATCTGGAAGCCCTTTGTAAGAAGATATGTTCTCCAGTCCGCCGCATCCTCGACGCATCCGACGAGATCGTTGATCATTGGGTCAATATAATCGTTCACGCCAACTAGGATCGCGAATTTGTTGCCCGTCGGTGGCGGTGGCGCCGCTCCAGTTTCTTTACTGTCGATCGTGAAGCCGTACCCAGTTACTGAATAATCAGAAACCAACCTGACCCTTATCGTGCTGCCGGTCACCCAATCTGTCCACATGTCACGATAGCTTCCAGTATAGGTCGCCATCAAGTTGTTATTTTCATCATAGATGTACACGTAGTCCCAGTTGCCCTCTACATCCAGCTGAGTGAAATGCACCCTTATCTGGCCCGCGCCGGCTTCGCTTATCGTCCACCATTGGTCGTAGTCGTTCGGGTATGGGTGTGGAGATTCAGCTAAAACATTCGCTGATGATGTAGAGACTTGAAGCGAGTAAGTGCCCTCGCCGCTATACAAATATATACGGATGTACCAGTCGCCTGTCGAAGTCGCGGTGTAGTTTATAGTATCCGTTTGGCTTCCGCTATGGGTCGAGGAGGCGACTTGACTTCCATTTGAATCATACAAGTAGAGATCGAAGTCTGAACCCGTGGGCGGGGTGAGAATCACATCTATCTCTCCGCTAGATGTTGTAGTAATTTTGTAATAATCATTGATATCAGTGCTGTCCAAGTAACCACTCCCGCTGCCAGAACTTATCGCGAGCGCCTGATCACGAGAATCGCCGGCATCTTGACCTGAATTCCAATCGTTCTGGGTGGCGACGGAAGATAGCCAAACTGTGAACGAATACACCCCAGAACCACTCCACTGTTTTATGCGGATGTAATGGTCTCCGGAGGAGGTTGCCACATAAGAAACTGTATCGGCCTGGCTACCACCTTGTGTGGAAGAAGCAACAGATGTTTGGTTTGGGTCGTATAGGTACAGGTCGAAGTCGGAACCATAAGGCGGTATTAAAGAGACCCAAATCGTCTGCCCGCTGCTCAAGTTCATCAACTTATAACAGTCATCTGTGTCGGTGGAATCCACGAAACCCGTGTAGCTACCAGCTTCGATGGCGAGGGCCTGAACAAAGCTGTTGCCTGCATCTTGACCTGAATTCGCATCGTTCTGAGCCGTGCCGCCCGTGACCGTGACGGCCATCGAGTAGATGCCAGAGCCGCTCCACTGCTCGACATGAATGTAGTAGTAACCAGTTGAGGTCGCGGTCGCCTCAACAGAGTCAGTCTGACTCCCACCAAGGGTGGAAGAATCAACAAGCGATTGACTTGGATTATAAAGCTCAAGATCAAAATCTGAGCCAGATGGGGGTGCCATCTCAACGCTAATTGTCTGACCTGAACCTACGTGAACCTTGTAATAATCATCAGTATCCGTTTGAGCGTCTATGTACCCCGTACCACTTCTAGAAGAAATTTCAGCTGATACGCTGATTGAATTACCAGCATCAGTATTCGTACCCATATCATTTTGAGTCGCGCCACCAGTCACCGTGACAATCATCGAGTAAATGCCAGAACCACTCCACTGCTCGACGTGGATGTAATAGTCACCCGCCGAACTAGCAACCGCCTCAACTGAATCAGTTTGACTCCCACCAAGTGCAGAAGAATCGACAAGCGACTGACTCGAATCATAAAGCTCAAGGTCAAAATCAGAACCCGAAGGAGGCGTCATCTCGACACTAATAGTCTGACCAGAACTCACACTAACCTTGTAATAATCATCCGTATCCGTTTGATCATCAATATACCCGGTACCACTTCTAGAAGAGATCTCCGTCGCCGCACTGATTGAATTACCAGCATCCGCGTTCGTGCCCATATCATTCTGAGGGGCCTCGCCTCCCGTAATCGTGACAGTCATCGAATAGGATCCAGAACCACTATAGTGGTAGACACGGACGTACCAATATCCTGCAGTAGCAGAAGTGGCCGTCCATTCAACCGAGTCGGTCTGACTACCACCGAGGATGGATGAGTCGACCTGCGATTGAGAGGGGTTGTAGAGCTCAAGGTCAAAATCAGAACCCGAAGGAGGCGTCATCTCGACACTAATAGTCTGACCAGAACTCACACTAACCTTGTAATAATCATCCGTGTCTGTTTCATCGATATAGCCCGTGCCGCTTTTAGGGGATATCACCGCAGCCGCGCTCAGACTATTACCAGCATCTGCGTTCGTGCCCATATCATTCTGAGGGGCCTCGCCCCCCGTAATCGTGATAGTCATCGAATAGGATCTAGACTCGGTATATTGGTAAACTCGGATATAGAAATAGCCGGTGCCGGTAGCAGTTGCCTCGACCGTATCGGTCTGGCTCCCACTGAGGGTGGATGAATCGACCTCAGATTGGTTTGTGTTATATAGCTTGAGATCAAAATCGGAACCGTATGGAGGCGTCATGTTAACGCTCACGGTTTGACCAGATGTGACCTGAACTTTGTAGTAGTCCACCGTGTCCGTATCGTCGATATAGCCTGTGCCCGCGCCCGCGCTTATCAGCGTGGCAGCGTTAATAGTGTTGCCCGCATCCCCACCCATACCCATATCGTTTTGGGTTGTAGAAGAAGCTGCAAATACACTTATGTCATAAGATCCGGCATCATCGTCGCTATAGTGGCGAATCTTGACATAATAATTGCCCGAACTCATGCAGGTCCAGATGATCTGAGATGCGTATCCCTCACCGCTGTCGTCATCATAATCAATAATGCTAGTTCCATCCGTGTCGTAGAGGTAAATGTAAGTGTCGGTGCAGGTGCCCAACGTAGTCTCAATCGTATATTCGGTCCCAGAGGTAGCACTGAACTTCACGTAATCTACATCGCCCGCTGGGTCGATGGTGTGGCTCTGCGCGATGCCATCTATCGAGATAGTGGTTGCAGTTGCGGGTGAATTGTCGGGCTCGTATGCATCAGCAGCAGCAACAGGCCTTGCATAAATCATGCTGAAAAGAAAAGCCAAGGAGATCGCGAGCGCCAAATATGCTTTTCCCAAATCATGCCTCCAACTATAGTTAACCATACTCCTTAAAAAAATGGTGGGGCCGCCGAGATTTGAACTCGGGTCACCAGCACCCCAAGCTGGGAGGCTAGACCAAGCTACCCCACGGCCCCCAAAGTAAATTGTTTCAACGCATAAATTAGCTTCTCACTCACACCTTGATCAACTTCGCTATCGCACGGTGCGTTTCCAGCGGCGGCTTCACCGTGTTGACGAGGTAGACATCCGTCTGGCCCAGGAGCCTCTCGAAAAAGTGCTTTCTAAGCTTTCTCTTCCTCTCATCCCTGACCAGCTGGTGCGGGTTGCAGAAATCATTTTTCACCAAGTACTCCAACCCCTCGCCGGCGCTGACCTTCCTCGCCACCCTCCTGTCGCCAGCCTCTCTCTTCAAAAGGATGATCTTCCGTAGAGTGGTCATGGGTATGACCCCGCCGCTGCCGACGATCCACCTGACGTTGATGACCGCCCGTCCCCTTTCATCGAAACGCACCTTTTCGACGAGCTTCTCGTACTCGCCCCATATCTTCCCAATGTCCGCCTCGACGTAGCAGTTTTTCTCAGAACCGAAAGCGAGCGAACCCCGCTCGAACAGCCTGATGAAAAACCAGTCGTCCGCCACGAGCCTAGCTCCCTTGAGCCTGAGCAGTCCCCAGGAATGCGTCGTCTTCCCAGTCCCAGGCGGGGCGATTATCGAAATGCCAACGCCATCGACGTCGATCGCCGCGCCGTGTATGTGATAGATCTCGTGCTCGTCCTCCAAGATATCGCCGGCGACCGCGAGCGCGATGCTTTTTATCCAGCCATAGTAGTCGATGTTCGTCAGAAAAGCCGTGTTCGTGTGGGGGTCGTACTTCACATCTTTTTTGCCATCTTTTTCTTCGAGGACTATGAGGCGCCCGTGGGAACGCACATTTTCATCCATCGTGTAAAAATTGTCCTCCCACTTCTCCTTCACATCCTCCAACTCGGTGAGGAGTTTTATGCAACAACCGTAGATGTTCGCCTTCTTTTGATAGAGGTAGCGCTCAGAGTACCGATCGTAGAGCTCCATCTTCTTCTCCGGCGTGATCAGCTGAACAACGTACCTCTGCCGCAAGGTATCACCGCCGCTCTACTTGGGCTTGATGTAGCCCCATTTCTCCAGCGCGCTTTTGAGTTCCTTCTTCGTCTCGGCATATTCATCCAAGCTGATGCCTTGCTTGTACGCCTCAATCGCCTGCATGACTGCCCTCGCACCGGCCTCTATCCCCATCGGGTGCCCCTGCGTCCCGCCCCCTACCTGCAGGACGATGTCCATCGTGCCATAGATGTCAAATATCTGTGGGAGAAGTCCCGGATGCAATCCTCCGGAAGCGACGGGCAACATTGGCTTAATCGTCCCCCATTTTTGGGGCATCCTGAGGCCCAGAATTTCATCCACTTCCTGCTGCATGATCATCTCTTTCGTGGCGACGATCTCGTCTTTTTTACCAACGAGTTTTCCGATGACGGTGCCTATGTGCAGCTGGTCTATCCCCATCAACCTCATCAACTTTGCGATGTATAGCATTGACATTCCGTGTTTGGGATTTTTCGTCATCATCGCGTGCATGGCCCTGTGGCCGTGTATGGCCATGCCGTAGTCGTGCGCAAGCTCAGATGCCGTCTGCACAGCAGTGTATCCGCTCACCAAGACATCGAGCATGAAGTACCTGAAGCCATTATCGTGAACGAGTTTTATCCTTCTCTCTAGCTCCTTCAAATCCGGCGCCGTGACGTTTAGGAAGGCCTCCTTGACATCTCCGGTCTCTTTTTCTGCCTTGTCCCTGTACTTGGCGACTAGTTTTACCCTATCTTCAAACCTGTTGAATTTTTGATTTGTCAGATTTTCATCATCTTTGACGCAATCCATTCCGCCCTTCCAAATCGCGTATGCGACTTTCACAGCGTGTTCACGGGCCGTGTACCCAATTTTGGGCTTCGGAACTACTGCAGTGACAGGCCCAGATCTCCTCTTGAAGATCTTTTTTATGACATCTTTTCCGTAGGTTGGCCCCTTAAAATTTTTTATATACTCCGGCGGTAGTTCGGCGTCCAACAGTTTCAAATTTTTAACAGCTTTCATCCCAAAAATATTCCCGCCGATCCCGCTCATCATCCCAGGAACAGACCCTTCCTCAAAAATGAAAATTGGATAGGCAACTTTCACGTGGTGGCTATCGTAAGAGTAAGCATAGGCCTTTGTCTTCGGCAATAGCTTTGGCAGTTCGGTCAGCGTGGTCCAAGTGCCAGAGGAGCTTTCAGAGGCTATCCTCCCTATCGCGTCCTCTTTCGTGATGCCCTGCGCAGGCTCGTAGTAGAAAAGGACCTTGATGTCACTTTTTCTAGGCTTGTATTTTTTATTTACGAAATCGTGGTACCACTCGATTTTCATGCGATTACTCTCAGCGTTTGTACTGCATTACATCATTCATCAAGTCGATGCTCGTCAAAAGCATCCTGCGGCAGCAGTAGCGTTTGACTCCCAGCTCATCGAGCACGCGATCCGGGCTCTCGCCTTTTATGACGCGGCGCTCGAATTCTTCGTACTTATCGCCGAGCAGCTTACCACACGTGAAAGCAACGGATGGGTTTCATCATAGCATCACCCCTGAACTCAAATCACCTTATTTTTCTTACGTCTTGGGATTATAAAACTCCTTGCCAAGGGATATTTTCTACACTATTTCTCAATGTTTTGTCTAAAAGCACTTGTGCAGCATGCTTTTTTTGTGGATGAATGATGTGAGGCATGATCAACTTTGCAAAAAGTTGAAAGTCTGTTGCTCTCGTTTCTTTACGGCAACCGATTTTTATATTTGCTCCATCATAACTCGGGTGAAATCCGTCTTTCTTTAACCAAACCATTAATGTTTCAACAAACTCCTGATTCATTGCACTCCATCTAAAGCAGACCCCTTTTTTGCTGTTGTTTACATTACCTTCTGCATCAAACAAACCGGCGTAAAATGCGCCTCTATCAGCATCACTATCTTTGGCAAACACGTCATGTAAATTGTATTTTAAGAAATCCAACAGCCGCTTAAACAATGCATTGTGAACACTAATTGAGAAAACAGGCCCACCAAAACACTTTGCATTAACAGTAAAAGTTACTTTACCAACGATTTGTTGTAGTTGCTCTCGGTATCTCTTTTTATCTTTCTCATCTAACTCAGTACCCATCACGTTTCCAATCAACAAATATTGCGGTTGTTTGAAACATCGCTGCAAAAGTTCACTGCTCTTTTCGAGTAACGCCCAATTTTTGTTACAAATACCTACCCTTCCACCACCAGTATTATCGCCTGCCCATAATCCAAAGAGGTACATTGTTTCAGTATTAAATTGGAAAGTAGTTGGAAGTATCGAAATATGTCGCACAAAAGAGTTTGTTACCTTGTTAAAAACTTGATATTTTGCTATAACAACATCTTTAGCAAAGTCTATACTTTCTAAACGAACGATCCCATTCATTCCATCCATTCGTTTAACATATTTAATTTTGTCTAACCATCTTGGCACATCCACAGATATCTCTTCACAATTTTTTGTTACGATACTGTCGAATGAAACAGAGGGTTGTTTTTTCTTGGCATTTGCTTTTGCGATAGATTTTCTCCTGTAATCGTTGTATTGTTCAATTCTTTCAACTACAACTTCACACTTTCTAATTTGTTGTAGAAGCTTCAAAAGATCTTTAACCAAAATTGATAGTTGGATACCATTAAAAAATCGAGAAAGCTGTGATTGATCCATATCTATGGCTTTAGCTGCTTTTCGTTGAGAATAATATTTGATGCAAAGTTCTGAGACTAATTCTCTAAACATTTGGGGGGAGAGATAAACTCTTCCTTGTTCAAACGCCGCCAATTCTGTAACTTGAAGCTTTATTCAAAATCCTCCTCTCAACGCTGTAATCCCTACGCCTAATGGTATTTAGTGACTTTTCCACAGAGAGAGGTCACCGAAAGTATTGTTATATTTATAACAAATATCCAGCAAATTTTTCGCTTTTACAGAGTTCCAACAGGTGTTTATTGATCACCTATAGCTCTTCTGAAATTTTGCCCTTGCACCTGGGCCACCTGGTTTCTTCGGCTCTTTGAAGCGGACATCGCTCTTTATCAACGTCCAGTCGTGCTTTTTAAACATTTCCCTCAGCTTCGCATCTCCCGACCATTCTATAAGCCCCCTAGCGATCGCTGTTCGAGCAGCATCCGCCTGTCCCATGTATCCCCCACCTTTCACATCTACCTCGATATCCACAAGTTTCGCAACCTCAGGCGCCAACGTGAGTGGCTCCGAAATTTTCAGGCGGGCGAGCTCTGGCTCGTACACATTCAAGGCGCGCCCGTTCACAAAAACGCGTCCCTTGCCATCACGCACCACAGCCCTAGCGATCGCGGACTTGCGCCTTCCCACGGAGATTATCATCGTCATGCTCGCACCTAAAACTTGGCGCTCAAATGTTTGCTTAACTCCCCAATCCTTATAAAGCGTCGTGTGCGCAGGCGATCGAGGCTGGCCTCAGGCAAGCTCTTCATCTCCTTGTCCTTTAGCTCCGCTGGCACGCCGACATAAACTTTCAATTTTCGATATGCATCTCGCCCCTTCTTTTTGTCGAACGGAAGCATGCCCCGCACCGTCATCCTCACCAAATCGTCCGGCCTCTTCAGGTGGATTGGTCCTTTTCTCGGGTTCGCTACGTTACGGGTTTGCAGCCAAGCCTCATAAACATCAAACGTTGCCCTGCGATGTCCAGATATCACCGCCTGCTCAGCGTTCACAATCGCGACCTGCTCGCCGGCGAGCAAGCGCTTCGCGACGAACGTGGCAAGCCGCCCCAATATCGTATCTTTCGCGTCGACGATCAACATCATCTCACTCCATCAGTATGACTCCCTTGCCGCTCGGGTTCTGTTCGAGCAGCTGCGATATCGTCATGGCGCTGCCCCCAGCCTCAACTATCTTTTTGCGCGCCACTCGGGAAAACTTGAACGCCACTACCAACATCGCGTGCTTCAACCTGCCAGCTGCCAGAACCTTGCCGGGCACTACGATCACGCTACCTTGCACGGTGTAGCGGCTCAGGCTGCTGAGGTTGACCTCCGCCCTGCTCCTGCGTGGCGCCTCCAAGCGCTCCGCTAGGTCGAGCCAGACCTTCGCCTTGTTCTTTTTCCCACTCTCGCGTAGATGCCTTACGAGCCTGCGCAATATGGGGTCTGTTGGTCCAGTTGGATTTGGCATATTTACACCATCAACTATCGACAACTTCTAACACACATTAAATAAACTTGCCTAATTTTATCGATGTCGGTCGATTTTATTGTTTGCATTCTTGATGGTGCGGG
>CAZLQN010000034.1:0-8085 GCA_964561735.1 Hadarchaeota archaeon (SeqCode)
CCTCAATTCATCCACCGTTTGAAAACGGTGGTCTTCTTGAGGTGGTTCTTATAAATATAACAATCAAGTTATAACATTTTTCAAGCCGACCTCTCGCGCGATTTCGAGGGCTTTCTCGAATTCTTCCTCATTTAACCTACGTGAAATCTCCGGATATTCGTACGCTTTGGCCTCGGCGCGATACTGATCCATCAGATTAACCCTAACCATGGTGCCCAAATTTTTAGCTATCCACCACAGCACGGGGCGAGTGCAGCATTCTACGTTCGCGGGCAGCACGAGCTGACGGATTATCAGCTCAGCATCTGCAAAAGCAAGTTTGTGATTGCGCGTCACAACCTCCCAATAGTTTGGCACTTTCGAGTACTTGAGCGCGCAGGCATCATTGCCGTATTTGAAGTCCGTCAGATAGACATCCTGTGTGCCAGAAAGCAGTTTCATCGCCTCTAGCGACATGTAGAAGTTCGAGTTCCAAACGCTCGGGACGCTTATTTCGCACTCATTTAGCGCGGCAAGGATGTTATGAAGGTTCGGTGTTGGTTCTCCACCCACCCAATTGACGTTTCGCGCACCTTCTCTCCGAGCACCTTCAACGAGCTTAGCCAGCGTCTGAGGTGAAACTTCCACGCCAGCTTCAGGAAACTGCGAAATATCCCAATTTTGGCAATATTGACATTTGAACGTACAACCATTGAAGAAAATAGTGTAGCTGGGTACTAGCTCTGGTTCTTCTCCGTAGTGCATAAACTCGGATGCCATCCGTGACCGCTCGCCAACTCCGCAGACGCCACGATTGCTGGCCGTTCGATCGACGCCGCACCCCCTCTCACAAAAGTGGCACGATTTGAGGATTCGTCGCGCCAACTCAACCTTGAGATCGAGAAGTGAAGGTTTTTGCTGTTCTAGATTGTCTAACTTTACTTTTCTAAAATCGATGTCAGTGATAAGCTTGTGGAAATCCTTCAGCCCCCGTTCATGGGCATTCCACAACTTTTCGTCGCTAGCTGAAAGCTTGACCGATATCGGCACGCGCTTGCTCACCGAAAATCTAGCTGGAAGCCGCCCATCCATGACCGCAAAATATCTGGCCAAAGATTTTTTCGCCCGCTCATCCTTGAGCACAGAGATGGAATCAGGCCTAAACACTCGCCACAATCTTGCCACCAAACTATTTTTAATCACCCTGCTAAAGTGGTTGTCGCAGGGAATAATATGAAAGTCATCGCTGGTTCCGCATCTGAATTGCTGGCTGGCCGCCTCGCAAAGGCGCTCGGATGCCCTCTTGTAAAGCCTGAAAGAAAGCGTTTTCCTGATAGCGAGACATATCTGCGCATTCCGGAGGAGGTCAAGGGGGAACACGTGATAGTCGTGCAATCAACTTGTTCGCCGACAAACGATAATTTGATAGAACTCTCTTTACTTCTCAGCGCTGCAAAGGACCTCGGAGCTGGACGTGTTACCGCAGTCGTGCCATACTTCGGCTACGCTAGGCAGGACAAGCGCTTCAAGCCAGGGGAGGCGATAAGCGTTCGCACGGTGTGTAAAATAATCGAAAGCGCCGACGCAGATGATTTATTCACGGTAGACATCCACGAGGATGAGGTAATAAAAAATTTTGCAATCCCCGCTTATAACATTTCTGCGATGCCATTGATTGGTCGTTATCTAGCTAAACTCAACCTACACGCTCCAGTTGTGCTCGGCGCGGATCAGGGTTCTTTGGTTCGAGCCCGTAGGGCGGCTGCCGAAATTTCAGCTGCATATGATTATCTCGAAAAAACCAGACTTACCCCGACTGAAATAACTATTAAGACTAAGCGCCTCAACGTCGCTGCCAAGGATGTTGTCGTCGTGGATGATATTATCAGTACTGGAGTCACTCTTATGGGGGCGATCAAAGTTCTCAAAAAACAAAAAGCCCGCAGAATTTACGCCGCATGTACTCACCCAGTGTTCGTTGGTAAGGCGCTGAGGAGGATACTTGCTGCGGGTGTTAAAAAGGTGATAGCCACGGACACGATCGAACACAAGACGAGCGTGATATCCGTCGCACCCATAATTGCAGAAGCGATCAGGTAGGGCAGCATATGAAGCGTTTGATGATGGTGCTCTCCGGCGAGCATCCAACTTTGCCGACTGCAGAGGCGATGGCTGCGATAAAGGCGGAGCATAAATCCTACAAAGTGGTCGATCAGCTAGACCAAGTCCTCATCGCTGAGACGAAAGCCGACCCAGATGTGCTCGCCTCACGTTTGGCGATGTGCAGGGGGATATGTTGGCACCTTTGTACCGCTGAGGTAAGGAGACCCATCGATGTTCTTCAGGCGATAAGCAGCTCCGATATCGTCGACTTGCTTCCCCACGGAAAAACCTTCGCCGTTCATATGAAGCGCGTGAAGAGATATCTACCCGATATCAACCTGCCAACGTTGGAGAAGAGGATCGCCGACCTGATTATGAGCGAGATAGATTTCAAGGTCGACCTGACGCACCCAGATGTCGATATCATAGGAATCCTCACGAGTGATTACTGCGTCATAGGTGTTTCTGCCGCCCACGTCGAAAGGACAAAATTCACACTTCGGCGCCCCACGATGCGGGCCGCTTTTCATCCATCGACGCTCATGCCTTTACTCGCACGCGCCATGGTCAACCTCGCGCGAACGCCAAGGCACGGCACATTGCTCGACCCGTTCTGCGGTGTGGGTGGCATTCTGATAGAGGCTGGCCTGATCGGTGCCAAGCCGATAGGTGTGGATATAGACGCAAAAATGATCGATGGAGCTAGACAAAATTTGGAGGCGTTCGGTGTGAAAGATCATCAACTGCTCGTCGGAGACGCCCGTCATTTGAATGTGCCAGAGGTCGACGCCGTAGCCACCGATCCGCCATATGGGAGGCAAGCGACGACTGCCGGGGTCGAATTGAAAGACATGTATGGGGGCGCGCTGCCGTCGATTGCGCAAGTTCTAAAACGAAAAGGTTACGTTTGTATCACCTCGCCGGCGGGGCTCGAGCTTGAGAGTATTGCTCAGAGTGCAGGTTTGAGGATGATCGAAAAACATGAACAGCGCGTGCATAAGAGCTTGACCCGCAGCATTTACGTTATGAAAAAGAAGTGATAATTTCTGATCTTGAGGTAATCACATGAAGCTTATTTTTCTTGGAACCAGCGGCAGCATCCCAACGGCTCAGCGTGGCTTGCCCGCGATAGCTTTGAGGCGCGATCGAGAGCTTTTGTTGTTCGATTGTAGCGAGGGCACACAAAGGCAAATGGCGCTCGCTGGGTTGAGCCCGATGAGGTTGAAAGCAATTTTCATAACGCACCTTCACGGCGACCACTTCTTGGGGCTGGTTGGCCTCGTGCAGACGATGTCGCTGATGGATCGGAAGGAAAAGCTCGAAGTATATTGCCCACCCGAGGGAAAAGAGCGTATCGAGAATTTTCTGCGCGTGCCCTACTACACGCTGACATTTGAAGTGCATGTGAAGGAGCTCAAACCCGGAGATGAGTTGCGCCGGAGTGGTTACAGTATAAAAACCTGCGGCGTCGACCACCCCGTTCCAGCGCTCGCATACGCTTTGCTCGAGGATCAGCGCCCCGGGAAGTTCTACCCCCAGAAGGCCCTGGCGTTGGGCGTCAAGGCCGGCCCAGATTTCTCTCGTCTGCAATCGGGAAAAAGCGTAAAGCTGCGGGATGGGCGCGTGGTGAAACCAGAGCAAGTGATTGGCCCACCTCAATCGGGGCGGAAGATAGTTTACGCCGGGGATACCAGACCATGTAAAAGCATAATCAAATTTTCCGAGGGGGCTGATGTGCTGATTCACGATTGCACGTTGGCAGACGAGCTGGCAGAGAGGGCGGCCGAGACGGGGCATTCTACGCCGGCTGGAGCAGCTGAGATCGCGAAGCGGGCGGAGGTCAAACAGCTCGTGTTGGTCCACATCAGTCCGCGCTACAAAGAGGACTCAGTTCTATTAAAACAAGCCAAACAAATTTTTTCGAATGTTAAAGTCGCGAAAGATTTGATGGAATTGGAAGTCAAATTACAAGGGGCTCAGAAATAGGGGCCAAATAATCTATTATTTAACCCCTCTTCATCACCGCCCCGATAAGTTGTTGTTTTAGACCTAAATAAAATTTTCTACTCAAGCCCTTCGAAACGTATGCTCACGCCAGGAACCTTCTTGCGTCTGGTGAGCTCAACAAGAAGTGCGACCACCGGTTCGACAAGACGGCTGTTGCATAGTGGTCCGCCATCTATTGCGCGCACGCCTTTGATTTTTTCGGCCAGTTTCATCACCACGCGTTTGGCCTTCTCATCATCTCCGCAGACGACGATATCACACTCGATTGGTTTTTTGAGATCTTGGAGGCGCACGGCGCCAACGGTTTGAAAAGCAGAGACCAATTTGACGCCGTGAGGGGTGAGCTTCTCCAGCTCCTCTGCGGCCGAGCCAGCTTCGGATAGCTCGACGGATACAATGTCTCCCTTGAATTTTATTGGCACGACGACGCTGAGGAGTATTTTACCGGCGGTCAGGGCAGGTGCTATCTCTCCCGCTATTTCTTTCATAGCCTCGAACGGGACGCTCAACACTACGACATCGGCTGCGCGGGTCGCTTCTAAATTGCTCATCCCGCGAATTTTTTTTCTGACTTGTTTGCTCATTTCGGCGGCAGCTTTTTCCGCTTTTTCACCCCAGCGTGAGCCGATTATAACATCCTCGCCAGCGATGGCCCAGCGCATCGCCAAGCCGCGACCTTGGGCGCCTGTGCCCCCTATTACTGCAATCATCTTGTCACCTACAAACTTTAGACTATCAACAAGTGGCAAATACTTAACGCCGCGAGGTTCTGTGATGAAGCAAATCCTTTTGCGTTTAATATCTTATTTCTTCTATCGGTTTGCCTTCCCGTGTGCGCGGCGCGAGGTAATCGATCAGTCGCTCTATGTCTGAAGCTTCGATGGCCACGACGATCGGCCCGAGCGGCGACTCGCCATCAGTGAAGCTGACCTTGCTGACAGCCGCGACCTGTTTGTTCAACATGAATTGAATAAGGTTTTCACGCCTGCTGGCCCTCATGACTTTTCGCGCTGAGTCGAGGATACCTTGAAGTCGCAACAATTGATGTAGTCTGTCAAGGGCTCCGGTGTCGGTAGACTCACCAACCAAGTAGTTGTCGGTGAAGTTTAATTGTAAGGTCGGAAAAATTTTCTTTATTGCAGCCTCGACTTTTGTCTTATCTTCTGTAGCCCTAACTTCTGCCTCGACGCGTAGTTTCAAGTCTTGCCACCGATCAAAGATTTTATGAGTTTGGCCGCTTCCTTGTGGAGTTCTGCAAGCGTGTCTTCATTTACAACGATGTGATCTGCGAGAGCGAGGGCATCACCGAGTCCCCAGCTGAGTTCGCGCCTATCCTTCTCTTGAAAAACTCCTAGGTCCGAGGCGTCGTCCTGCCTGCCGCGCGCCGTTATCCTCCGATAGCGCGTATTCTGGTTGGCCCACATGCCGAGCAAATGAAAGCGTTGCTTGAACGCATTTCTAAATTCTTCAACTTCGGTGCTGCCTCTTATGCCATCGATAAAAACGGCTTTCTTTCCTCCCCCGCTACGCTCTATCAGGGGGACGCATCTTTTCGCGATAGCGGCGAAACCCTCCTTTTGGCGTAGTTCGTTCGCGACCACGCCGACATTGGTTTCGTTTATCTCAAGCCCGCGGCGCTTGACTTCTTCCCAGACCACATCACCCATTCGAACGCAGGGGATATCTAAGCCCACCGCAACTTTTGCGACCTCGGTCTTACCAGAACCAGGCAGACCAACAACGCCAATGACAACAAAATCTTTCATATTTCAACCACGATCAGCGTCGTGGTGTTCGTGACACCAGGGGTGTTGCGTATGTCGCCGAACACAGCCTTCGTCAGCTTCTCTAAGGAGTCCACATCTATGCGTGCGACTATGTCGTATGGGCCAGCGACGCACTCCGTGGATTTTACTCCATCAATTTTTTTAATTTTTTTGAAAATCTCCGCAGTCTTTCCGGGCTCCACAGATATCAAACTGTAGGCATTAACCATTCCCTACACCTCCTCAAACTACTTGGAATTCGGCTCTTAAAAGTTAGCTCTGTCGTCCACAAATCGCATTATTTCAAAAATTCTTTAATTCCGCGGAGCCCGATGGCTTTAAGCTCCTCCATCTCAGCTTGCGTCCGCCCCTCCACGACTATGCGCCCCTTCGGCTCTGTACCTGAGACGCGGATCAAAATCCAGCTACCATTATTGCGGTTGACTCGAAGGCCGTCTATTTCGAGCAAATCTCGCACTTCACTGACGTTCTTTGGCAAGTAGTCGCGGATGCCCTGCATGAATGCGACTTTTTTCTCGTCTGGGCATGCGAAATCTTCATGATAAAATGGGTAATCAGGCACATCAGCCGCAATAATTTTTGATATGGGTTTTCCTTCCGTTGACATGATTTCAAGAAGCTTCGCAGCTCCGAGGACACCATCTATCCAGGGGCCGAAGTCCAAGAAGATGATTTTTCCTGGTTCACCTGCAAATACCGCGTTATGCTCCTGCATCGCCGCGTGTATGTTGCCGAGGGCAGTACGGATCGTACTACCTCCGGCCTTCGCGACGACTTCCTCTATAGCTACGGATGTGTTTATGCTCGTGATCGCTATCCCCCCTTTTTTAGATTCTATCGCGCGTTTGGCGAAAAGGGCGAGGATGGCATCGTGTCTGATGAATTTCCCATTTTCATCTATAGCTGCGACTCTGTCGGCGTCGCCATCGTGAGCGAGCCCGACATCCGCGCCCACTTCCTGAACCGTTCGCATGAGGTCTCCGAGGTTCCACGGTTGAGGTTCACCTGGATGTCCAGGAAAATGTCCATCCAAGTGTGAATTTAGTGTCACGACTTTACAGCCGAGTTCGCGGAGCAAATAAGGAGTGACCAGCGAACCAGCGCCGTTCGCGCAGTCCACCACGACTTTGAAACCGCGCTTCACTTTCACAGCATTCTTGATCGCCTGCACATATCGTGGGATCGCATCGTAGCGCTGCGCTCTGCCGAGCTCATCCCAATTTGCCTGCTTAATCCGCCCTCCAAACATGATTTCTTCTATGGCGAGCTCCTCGCTTGGCAAAAATTCCATGCCCATAAAGTTGTAAAAGGCCACGCCGTTGTCTGGGGGTGGGTTGTGGGAAGCTGTTATTATCGCGCCCGCCTTGGCCCCAATGTCGCGGGTCGTGAAGGCCACACAAGGTGAGGGAGCGACGCCAATGTCAATCACATCACAACCACCAGCGAGTACCCCCGCTGTGAATGCATGTCCCAACATCTCTCCAGATGTGCGGGCATCCCTCGCGATGACGATCTTACCTTCGCCTACATAGTTTGCCAGCGATTGCCCCAGCCTCAGCATGAGCTCTGGCGTGACTTTCGTCGCTATTGGACCACGGATGCCACGGGTACCGAAAAGTCTTTTAGCGCCCATCTTACCGCCCAAGCAACTTGGAGATACCAAGCTCTTCTAACTTGGCTTTCGTCGGCTTTCCGTTTCGATCCCAACCACGAACCGCATAGTATTCATTGAGCATTTGATCGAGATCTTCCCTGCGTAGGTGTACCCCCTTGCTAGGTCCACGCGGCAGCACCTCCGTGAGCAACCTCGGCGGCAGGGTATCGTCTTTCCTCGTGATACCTTCGCGAACTGCAATCAGGCGCTCGACGTTGTAGATGCGTTCGCCAGCTTCCAAGAGTTTCTTTGAGTTGAAGTTCCAGCCCGTCATCGCCGTTATTATCCTAACCATTTCGTCAACACCGATTCCGCGGGCCCCGAGCACACAAACACCCATTGAGTCAATCACCGCTCGCTCGTTCTGCAACCCGAACACCAGTTTCCCTTTGCCCTCGGGTGAGAAGCGATCGTACTTTGGTTGCATCACCTCCACCCCAAGCGTCCAAGCTTTCAGATGGCAGCCACCACGGCAGGATGTTGCATAGGCTACCCCCATCCCCCAAGCTCCTCGCGGGTCGTACGCCGGCAGCTCCATGCCCTTCACATGCATGG
>CAZLQN010000035.1:0-7903 GCA_964561735.1 Hadarchaeota archaeon (SeqCode)
GCGAAGGGCACCTCGGGGCGCTCGCGGTGGCGCTTGCCCAGCCACTTGAAGTTCTCGTACGCCGCGCGGTGCTCTATCCCTGAGAGGGCATACAAGATTTCCGACGACCAACATTTTAGATCTGCTTTGATTCCGCCGCCGCTCTTCATCGACAACTCACCAAACCGTTTCAAGCTCTCGGGGCTCATGCTCAAGTTAGTCTCGAGGCAGACGCGGAGGATGCGTTTCTCGTTCTCGGCGGCCTCGCACATGAGCTCTGCCGACTTCGTCACGAAGGGCATTTGACTCGCTGGGTCGCCACCGAAGTAGCAAGCGCACCCGACGCTCTCGTCCGCCTTTTCGGCCAGCTGCGCAGCTGTCATCGTTGGCTTCCCGCTCACCGTGAGCTTGCGGAAGCTATAGTTCTGGCAGAAGAGGCAGCTGTACGTGCAGCTTCCCATGAAGATCGAGAGGTTGTTCCAGCCGATGTCGCCGCGGGAGGTTCGGCACCACTTTGGGTAGCCCGCGCCGCTCGAGCCAGCGCAGAAGTCGGCTGGCACGCAGTTCGTTGGCAGGGGGTCGTAGTACCAGCTCAAGAGGCCTCGCTCGGGAGTACCAAAGCGTCGGACGAGTTTACCATCAACGTTCTCGACCACCCCGCAGAAGCCCTTACCGCCTTCTGGGATTCGACAGTCGTTTCCACATGCGCCGCAGCGCACGCCCTTCAGATCTTTTGGTGCTTTTGCTGGCAAGCCGTAGCTTTCTCTGATATTCGCATGCGCGGACTCGATGAATGGCCGCGCCTCCTCGAAACGGTAGCGCACGCAAGTGGCGCAGACTTTGAGCGTGGCTGAGATGTCTGCCGCTTTCCTACCGCAGACCTCGCATTTTGTTTTTGTGCACTCATAAGACCTGAAACGTGGCATACCAATCATTTTTAATTACGGCAAAGCTATAATTGAAGTGAGTGGTGTTATGGAGATAACTGTTGGTTCGGAGCGCCTGAAGCGCGGGTTCGCCAAGATGCAGAAGGGTGGCGTGATCATGGATGTCACCAACGCCGAGCAAGCGATAATAGCTGAGGAGGCCGGTGCGGTAGCAGTCATGGCGCTGCAGGCCGTACCAGCTGACATCAGGGCCGCTGGGGGCGTCGCTCGAATGGCCGACCCGGCGGTGATCCAGCAGATAATGGATTCTGTTACCACTCCGGTCATGGCGAAGTGCAGGATAGGCCACTTCGCGGAGGCTCAAATTCTGGAGGCGCTGGGCGTGGATATGATCGACGAGTCCGAGGTGTTGACGCCGGCCGATGAGGAGTTCCACGTCGACAAGCGCAAGTTCAAGGTTCCCTTCATCTGCGGTTCTCGCGATTTGGGTGAGGCGCTGCGCAGGATAAACGAGGGGGCCGCGATGATCCGAACGAAGGGTGAGGCGGGTACGGGCAACATAGTCGAGGCCGTCCGCCACATCAGGCTCACCAAGCGCCAGATAGCCGAGCTTTCGAGGGAAAATCTGGAGGAGAAAGCGCAGGAGTACCGCGTGCCAGTGAAGCTCGTCGAAGAGGTGATGAAGCTGCAGCGGTTGCCGGTGGTCTGGTTCTGTGCGGGCGGGATCGCGACGCCCGCTGACTCGGCCCTCGTGATGCAGCTTGGCGTCGACGGCGTCTTCGTCGGCTCGGGCATCTTCAAATCCGCAGACCCAGCTAGGATGGCTCGGGCGATAGTCGAAGCGACACGCTGCTACGATGATCCGCAGGTAATGCTCGATGCGAGCAAGGGGCTCCCGCAGGCGATGCGCGGGATCGATATCAAGGCGCTCAAGGCTGAGGAAAGGATGCAGGTCAGAGGCGTCTGACCGGGCTTTGCACATTAATTATGGTCTGCACATTAATTCAGGTGCTTGCACATTAATTACTGAAATGACTGCCCATAGGGGCGCGGATCCCCTCCCCCGCACCACTCTCAACATGCTAAATGAGCAAGATTTAGGCAGTTTTAACGCCATGGTGCGGTATTAGGAGTTTGAACCTGGGTTTGTACCCTCAGAACCTTTCCGGAAAAACTCCTCGAAAATGCCCAGGCACTACCCGCCCCAAAACATACATGATTGCACATACTGGGTACTTGATCTTTGCGAGAAAGATTTGATTACCGCACTATTTCTTTATAAATTTCTGATGTTTCCTTGGCGGTTTTCTGCCACGAAAAATTGCTTGCCCTCTGCAATCCCTTTCTAACCATGCTTCTTCTCAGTTTCCCGTTTGTCAGAAATTCTTTCATAGCATTTTCTAACGCATTTACATCGCGTGGGTCAACCATGAGTCCAGCGTCCCCGACCACCTCCGGTAGGGAAGAGGTGTTTGAAGTTATGACTGGACACCCGCACGCCATCGCCTCCACAACGGGCCGGCCGAAGCCCTCATATAGCGAGGGGAGAACAAGACATTCTGCGTTCGAATAGTAATTTGGCAACTCCTTCCTCGGGATGAAACCAGCAAACACTACATCTTTATCCAAGTTCAGGGCGTCGATGATCTCAAGGGTATTCTTTCTGAAACTTCGCATTTTTCCCGGATTCCCGACTTTGACTAGTTTTAGGTCATTAAACCTCCTATCACCTTGCTTAAGTTTGTAAAACGCCTTGAGCAATGTAGATAAATTTTTCCTCGGCTGCTCGGATCCAACGTAAAGAATATAGGGTTCTTTTATTGGCGTTGGATTGTGAGTTGGCTTGAAGAGCGTGTGATTGATACCTTGGTAGACCACATCTATTTTTTCTTCTGGTACTTTGAGACGCTTTACCAAATCATTTTTTGTGTATTTGGATATCGCTATGATCTTTTCAGCCCTTCTTACCCCGCGATAATCTAGCTCTAAACCTATTCTATCTCTCAAGTTTGGCTTGTGGATAAAGGGCGGGTAGTGCCCCTTCATATCAAAAAACCTTATCAGGTCGTGAATCGTCACCACGCACTTCTTCTTGAGGAAATTTATGTACCTTCCTAGGTGTTGATTTGGTAGGTGCACGATTTCAGCTTTCTCTCTGTTGAGTGCCTTCACAAAGCGATAGTCGCTGAGGAGCGCCTTGAGTGGCTTGATACCGAGCGCGAAAACACCGAATAGCCCGGCAGACACGAGATAAATATTTGAGGGCATCACTGGCAGGGCATGAAAGCTGGCGGATAACATTTTGCTGTACAAGTCCAAGGAACTTGTTCCTAAAGTCACAACTAGCAACACATTTGCCATGTCCGTTTTTATAACATCAGAGTGTGCTCGCATCGTCGGTACAACTACAGTCAATACTTCATTGACCAACTTACCTAAAACTATTTGGTTCTGAGTGGCTTTGCACATTTATTCGGTTCTGCACATTAATTCAGTTGAAACGTTGAAAAATGTTTAATTAATGTGCAAAGCCGTTGATTGAAGGTTGTTTATAAAGAGAAAACAGCCCGATATTTGAACGTACGAGTGACGAGTTTCTACATCCACAGCAGCTGCACTAATAGGTATGCAACCAAAACTGAAATTACGCTAGCTGGAACGCTTATTTTCATATACTCCTTGAGCTTTATTTTATGGCCACGTTTTTCGAGCATCCCGCAGGCGAAGACGTTGGCGGTCCCCCCCACTGGGGTGATATTTCCACCAATCCCGGTGCCGATGATCATACCATAGAGAAACGGGAACGCGTTCGTCATCCCCATCGACGTTGCCAAGCTTGTGCAGACTGGAATCATCAGCACCGTGTACGGGACGTTGTCCATGAAGGAGGAGAGGGCGACAGAGAGCCAAGTGACGATCGCAAGAGTCAAAACTGGATTGTTAAGTCCGATCCTGAGCAATGCGCTTGAGAAGTCCTGCAAGATTCCCACCGCTTGTACTGCACCTATGATGACGAAGATTCCGAAGATGAAGGTGAAGGAGTTCCAGTCAAATTCGACGATTACCTCTCTGAGGACTTTGCGTCCGAGCATTAGAGAAATAATTCCTATTGCCAAACCGATCAGGCCCGGTCTAACGTCGATATAGGAGCTCAAAGATAGTGCAAGCACCCCACCAATTAAGAGTGCGCTCGGGGCATAGTCCATCTTGATTTTTTCTTCTTCGATTGTGATTTTTTTGTCCATTTTTCTAAAGTTTAGATAATAGAGTACGGCCAGCCCAACAACCGCGCCGATGATGGCGATTATGCCTAGACCCAACCTTCCTTGGAACCAGTAGAAATCCATAAAATTCATCCCGCTTTCTGACGCCAAAATCAAGGCTGGCGGGTCGGCCACCATGCTGACAGTTGTCACCATATTGGCGCTTATGACGATTGGGATTAGATAATGGAAGAGGGAAGATTTGGTCTTCTTTGCGGCTTCTATCGCTATCGGGGCCATGATGAGGACGACGCCCACGTTTTCCAAGAAACTTGAGAGAAAAGCGGTTATGGCACAAAGAGAAAGCAGAGCCATCCCCTCATTTTTGGTTTTGTGCAGGATGTGTTTGGCCAAATGTGCTGGAACTCCACTTTTTGCGAAGACAATAGAGAGCATCAAGAAACCCCAGTAGATCCCCAGCACATCCCATCTGATGGAGTCGTAAGCCTGTTGGGTGGTCATCGTGCCGGAAGGTATTAGCAAAAACAGTAGAAGAAGGGCAGAAACAAGTGCCACATACGCTATTCTAATTTTTCTTGAGATCACCAGCACATAGCACGCTATGAAGATGGCGAGTGTCGCGATTTTGAACACAACTGGATCCACTTGCCCACCTCTTTAGAATGGTACCATGAATTATTAAAACAGGCGCCCAGAGTTCATGCTTAAATTTAATTAGTGGTTGAATTGAATGTGCTGGTTGAGTGATAGTCATGAAGATTGGGATAATCGGTCTGCAAGGCGCGGTGAGCGAGCACATCGAAGCGGTCAAGCGAGCGATGCACAAGCTCGGCATCGATGGCGAGGCGGTGTGGGTCGGCAGGCCCGAGCAGCTCGATGGGGTCGACGGCATCATCATCCCGGGAGGCGAGAGCACGACGATAGGCAAGCTGATGCTCACCACCGGCCTCCTCGAAAAAGTGAAGCGGATGGCCGCGGGTGGGACGCCGATATTGGGCACGTGCGCCGGGCTTATAACCCTCGCGAAGCGCGGCGACGAGTCGGTGAGGAGGACCAAGCAGCCGCTCCTCGGCCTCATGGACATCGGCGTCGTCCGCAACGCCTTCGGCAGGCAGCGCGAGTCTTTCGAGGTCGACCTTGAGATTCCAGCGCTCGGAAAGGAGCCGCTGAGGTGCGTCTTCATTAGGGCCCCCGCTGTCGAGGAGGCGGGACGCGGCGTCGATGTTTTGGCCGAATTCAAAGGCAAGATCGTAGCCGTGCGGCAGGGCAAGCTGATCGGCGTGGCGTTCCACCCCGAGCTTACCCCGGATACCCGCCTGCACGAGTATTTCTTGAGGCTCTGCCAGCAGAAATCGCACCATACAAAACTTTGAATAATAGAATATAAAGTTTATATACTACAAAGTTTATAACTTTTTCGAGCGATTTTTTCTATGCGGTCGATGATCTCACGTAGCCCCAAACCAGTTTTTTCGGCTATCTTTTTCGCATCCTCGTACTCCGCGGCCAATCCAATCAGCTTCTTCCCGTCGCGCGCCGCCTTGACGCAAGCCTTGAACTTTTTCCCAGAGATCATGGCGTCGACCTGTAAAATTTCCCGCTCAAGCACGTAGCGCCTCGTCGGCGTGAAGCGGACGCCGAGGGTACCCGTGTGCAGCATCAACAGGCGCGCGAGTTTTTCAGCATCATTTGGTTTGGCGAGCACCCTGACCAAAAATCCAGACCTGCCCTTCTTCATCACGATCGGCACGGCGCTCGCGTCCAGAGCCCCAGCGGCCATCAACTTTTCGATGGCGTGTGCGATGACCTTGCCCGATACATTATCCAAGTTCGTCTCAAGCACGACGATGTCATCCAAACTTAGCGAGCGCTTCCCAGTTTCGCCGATGAACACGCGGGCGATATTTGGGTCATACAGCTCCTTTTCTCCAGCGCCGTAGCCCACGGACCTCACTCGCATATCCGGAAAATGGTCCACGAAGCCATCGGCGAGCGCGACCAGCAGAGCCGCCCCAGTCGGCGTGGTGAGCTCGGCGTCCACGGCCTTCCCGCGGATCAGCAGCCCCTTCAAGATCTCCAAAGTAGCCGGCGCGGGCAGCGGAGCTAAGCCGTGGCCTGTCGAAGTTATGCCGCGCCCGACTGCGACCTCGCTCGCGAGCACTTTGCATTTGAGCAGGCCGAGCTCGTGTGCGGCGGTGCAGCAGCCGACGATGTCAGCGATCGCATCGGCCGCGCCTATCTTGTGAAAGGTCAGTCCCTCAAGCTTCTCGCCGTGCACTTTTGCTTCCGCTCGCGCCAGCGTCTCGAGCGTCTTCATCGCCGCATTTTTCGCTGGGACAGGCAGCTCGATTCTATTCAGTTTTTTCAGAACATCCACGAACCGCCTTCCGCCGCGGTCCTTTGTCCTCACCTCGACGCGCGTCGCCCCGATGCCGCTGACGCTCACGCGCTTGACCTCGACTTCAGCTCCACCGAATGGCTTTGCTGCCGCGAGCATCGCGTGCTTTACTTTTTGCGCGCTCGCCCCGGCGTCGATCATCGCGGCCGTGAGCATGTCGCCGGAAACGCCAGCGGTGCTGCAGTCGATGAACGCCAGCCTCATGACATCCCCTGAATATATGTGGAGAGCTAAATAAAAGAAACAACATCGAAATTTTTTCCCGCAGAAAAGCTTTATAAGGCAAATATTTGTTATATATATAACAATTGAGGGGAAGCTCATGCGAAAAGTGCTTTTGATTTGGGACGTGAAGAGCAGGGGTTCGCCCGCAACGCTCTTCTACCGCGCGCTCAACGGCTACGATTATCGGACGAAATCCGGCAAAAATCATTCCTCAGGCGTCTTGGATGAGCTCCCCGATGGCGTCTGGGAGTTCGTGAGCAGGAGCGCATTGATGGTCGAGGCGAAGCACGCGACGAAGGTGGAGCGCGTGTTCAAGGAGTTCAGCGTGCACGTCGAGTGGAGAAAATTTGAGGTGGAGATCTGAGGTGGTCGGATGGCCGAGAAGGATTTAAAACTGTTAAAACTCACCGTCGCCGAGGCCAGAAAACAGGCAGATGTCGGACGAGGCATAGCGCGGTTGGATGAGCGCGCCATGAAGAAGCTCGATGTCAAGCAAGGTGACATCCTCGAGATGGTAGGCACGAAGACGACGGGCGCGATCGCGGTCAAGGGGTACGCCGAAGATCAAGGGTTGGATGTCGTTCGGATAGATGGTATGACGCGTCGCAACGCTGGGACGTCGATAGGTGAAAAGGTCACCGTCATAAAGGCCAAGGTGAAAGAGGCCAAGAGTATTACATTGGCTCCAGCAGACCCGCGCATTCGCCTGATGGCCCATGGGGATGCTTTAAAGCGGAACTTGCTCGGGCGACCGTTCACAAAGGGCGACATCATAACGCCGACGACTTTCGAGGAGCCGATGCACTTGGGTGCCGATTCGTTCATCGCTCAATTTTTTGGGGATGTTTTTGGTGAGATGGCAACGCCCTTTGGGCTCGGCGAAGTCAGATTTGTCGTCACGAACACAAGTCCTGCTGGCGTAGTTCTTGTCACAGAGCTCACCGATGTCGAAGTGTTGCCGGAAGCCGTCGAGGTGAAGGAGGTCAGGGTTCCAGCAGTCGCATATGAAGACATAGGCGGGTTGAAGGAAGAGATTCACCGCGTGCGCGAGATGATCGAGCTGCCGCTCAAACATCCAGAGGTATTTGATCGCTTGGGCATTGAACCGCCAAAAGGTGTGTTGTTACATGGGCCACCAGGTACTGGTAAAACACTAATAGCGAGAGCCGTTGCCAGTGAGTCAGGAGCTA
>CAZLQN010000036.1:0-7851 GCA_964561735.1 Hadarchaeota archaeon (SeqCode)
CCGAGGAAACGATAGCTGAATTCGACCGCTGTTGGGTAGAGTTCAAGAAGGCGGAAGAGGGCGCGAAATAGAAAAACATTTCGGCGGCTAGATTTTGATCTGCCCGGAAGAGATTAGGCTCTTGAATTCTTCTATCCCATCTGGACTCCCAATCTGGTAGAAACGTTGATCGGTCTCAAATGCAAGCAACTCTTTCCGCTCTATCAGTTCCCGATAAAGTTCCTCTAGGTCTATAACTTTCCCCACAGGGATCAAGTCCAGCGCTTTCTTCCTCAGCACAGAGACCCCAAAATCGATGTAAACCATGTTTTGGGCTCTTCTCTTTTTGCTGTAGATTTTTACCAAGTTCCCTTCGACCACGACGTTACTTCTGTCGTACTTATCAAAATTTTTGTAAACAACCATTAACCCAAGTTTGTTGAACTTTTTGAAATACCTCATGACCTCCCGATAATCTAGGATAAGGTAGGCATCTCCGTACGTAACGAAAAACATGTCGTTGAGCAAATCCTGCGCGTTTTTGATGGCCCCAGCCGTCCCCATGAGCCCCCCTGTTTCCTCGCTGTATCTGAGTTTAATCCCGAATTTCCTTCCATCGCCAAAATATTTCTTAATTTTATCACCAAGATAGCCTACGCAAAACACAACGTCGGAGATTCCGTGGCTTTTGAGCAAATTAAGCTGATGTTCCAAAAATGGTTTACCGCGAATTTGAATCATGGCCTTTGGGATTTTTTCTGTGATCGGTTTTAGCCGCGTCCCAACGCCCCCAGCCAAGACAACCGCTTGCATCATCTCACCCAGATTCCCGTGCCTAATTTTCGAGCTTCGTATTGGATTTAATTAATGGGAGATCTTATCCGCGGGTTTTACTCCACTTGTAAATATCAAAGATAATCTTCATCGCCGCGTAAGCATCCTGGAGGGTGCCCAAGGGCTCCTCATTTTTCTTGATGGCCTCAACGAAGTTTTTGAACTCAAGCCCCCACGAAACATCCTCGCCGGGCCATGTGTAGACGGACTTATCCGGGACACCAAATTCTGGCTTCATCTTGTAGTACGTTAACGTTTCTTCACCGTAGCTGCCACCGAGCCCATTGATGTCCAGTTTCCCGCGCTCGCAAAATATCTCAAATGAAAACAGGTTCTTCCACTCGGTCCAGCTGGCGTGCAGCGAGGCAATTTGCCCTTTCTTGTTCTTAAGAAGCGCAAAACAGTTGTCTTCGACCTTCATGTCCCAAAACATCGTCCTGCAGTAACCGATTGCCTCGTTTAAATTTCCTGCGAACCACCTTGCTAGATCCACTAGGTGCATCCCCTGATCAAGCATTTCACCGCCGCCAGCTATTTCCGGCTTTGCCCTCCACTCCTTATCGTAATCCTTTCTGCCACCGTGGCCGTACCTCGCCCTGATGTACATGAGTTCGCCGATTTCACCGCTATCAAATATTTCTCTGGCCTTGCTGATGGCGGGGTGAAAACGGTGGTTGAACCCGACTTTAACATTGACCCCGGGGTGCCGCTTGGCCACCGCAATCACTTTCGAGAGCTCTCTCAGGTCCCTCCCGCCAGGCTTCTCGATTAAAGCATGCTTGCCATTCTCTATCGCCTTGATTGCTATGGGTGCTAGATAGTTATGTGGGGTTGAGACGATTACGAGGTCTACGGAGTCGCTGTCCACCACTTCCTCCCAGTCTGTAGTGTAATCGCAATTGTGCGCTGCCGCGAGTTTCTTTGCCCTATCCTTGTCGATGTCGGCAACCAAGGTGAGTTTGGCTTTTCCAAGCGCTCTGGCCCTTTTGTTCCCAACGAGGCCCGCGCCCACTATCCCCACTTTCATTTGCGAACCTCCTTGTAGAAATTGTCGTCAATCCTCCTCAGGGTATAAATATTGGTTTCTTTAATTTTGTCCAGCCGTTTGTTAAAATTCTTGTAATCGTCCCAAACGGCGCTGATCAGTTTGCCCGTTATGCCGTTCGAATCGTCTGAAGCCAAGAATAGTACAAGTTGCGCCGCCTTTTCCGGCGGGGTTCCGCCAGTCTCCTTTTGTTTTATTGATTTCTCTAGGAATTTTTTATCAACTTTATCTGCTGTAGTTAAAACTTGGTCCAGCAGCCTAGTATTTACGGCACCTGGGGCAATCGAGTTAACTTGGATGTTGAAGTCTTTTACCTCCTCCGCGATGACTTCGGTGAATCTGACAACGGCGGTCTTAGACGTGATGTAAGCGCTAAGCGTTGGCGTGGACGGCCCGCCTGTTCCGCCGCCAGAGAAATTGATAATCTTGCCTTTTCTGGCTTTGATCATGTGGGGAAGAACAAATTTTGTACACGTAACAGTACCGATTAGATTTATGTCAATGGTTTTTTTCCAGAATTCAAGATCGTTGTCGGTCAATGGACCCAGAGGCCCATAAATTCCGGCATTGTTAACCAAGATGTCAATTTTCCCAAAGCGGGACATGGTTTTTTCGACCATCTCTTTCACCTCGGTAGGAATCGAAACATCACACTTCAAGGGCAAAACGTCTACGCCGCTCTTTTTCAGTTCCTCAGCTGCCGCGCGTATCTCATTAAGGTGTCTCGACACGATGGTTAGATTGCACCCCTCTTTCGCGAATGTTTCTGCTATGCACTTTCCGATTCCTTTGCTTGCGCCGGTTATGATTGCGACCTTGCCTTTAAGTTTCATGGCCCCCACCGACACCTATGTATTTAAAGTTCAATCTCTTGAATTTTCCCGGGTCTAAAAAGTTCTTCGTGTCGATGAAAATTGGTCTTTTCATCAGGGTTTTTATTTTCTCAAGTGGCAAATCCTTGAATTCTGGCCATTCGGTAATCAATACTAACGCGTCGCTTCCCTCGGCAATTTCTTCGATCCCCTTACATACCCTGAGCTTTGGTATATCTGAAATTTGAGCCCCGATCTTCGGGTCATATGCCCTCACGGTTATGCCCTGCGAGATAAGCTCTCTTGCGATCTCCAATGATAACGACCTCCTCAATGTATCGGTTCCGGGTTTGTAGGTTAGCCCGAGGATGCCCACTTGGATAGACGTGACATCTCCGAACAAATTTTTGAGCTTGTTGAAGACGATGTGTTTTCTTCTTTCATTGACCTCCATGATGGCATCGAGGAGTTTTGTGTCGTGCCCCTTCGTATCCCCATAACTCCTCAAAACCTGCACGTCCCTAGCTAAAGTTCCACCAGAAAATCCCAACCCAGGGCTAATGGGCGCATAGGGACTAACCCTCTTATCCATTTTCAGGGCTTTTACCACGTCCTGCGCTGAAGCCCCACTCAACTCACAGATATCCGAGATTTCGTTGATGAAGCTTATGCACGCGGCCAGGTAGGCATTCAGCGCGTGTTTGGTCATCTCGGCGCTTTCGATGCTCATCGTGATCTTTTCGCATTCAAGAGGCCCGAATAACTTTTTCACCTTTTCCAGAGTGTCTGCATTGTTCGCACCTATTACAATCCTATCAGGTTTGAGGAAGGAGTTTATCGCCTCGCCTAGCCTCAAGTTTTCGGGCAGGTAACAGATATCGAATTTTGACTTGGTTTTCTTAGAGATGCTCTCTTTGAGCTTGGAACACGTGCCAACGGGTATCTGGCTGCTGACAACCACGATTGCGCCGCTCTTGATGTGATTTGCTACCTCATTTGCAGCTTGGCGGATATCGCTCAAATCAACTTTGTCGTGCTCGTCTATCTTCGTGTCAAAGGTAACGAAAATAAAATCGGCATCTTTAAGACCAGCCTTTTTGTCAAACTCGAACGCCAAGTTCTTCTTTTCGATGTGTTTTTTGAGGAGTTCTTCCAGCCCGGGCTCAAAAATCGGCGGCCGTCCACGGGATAGCTCTTCTACCACTTTTTTGTCAAAATCCGTGCCGATGACCTTGTAACCTAGTTCGGCCAAACCAGCCGCAGTTACGCACCCCAAGTGCCACAGGCCGAATACCGTTATCTTCTCGACCATGTTATCCGACTTGTGTTTTACATCCCTACCAAAACTTTTGAACCCTCGAAGTCAAAAGTAAACTTTACCTCGTGGAGTTTCTCCCTTGCCATCGCTTCTCTAAGTTTATCGCTGTCCTTTGCATATAACATCAGAAAACCGCCGCCCCCTCCACCAACAAGCTTTCCACCAACTGCACCATTTTTGAGAGCTATATTGTACCACCTGTCTATCTTTGGGTTGCTCATCTGGTCCGATCTTTTCTTCTTGCTTTGCCAGTGAATGTCCATCAACTCTCCAAAACGCATGGTGTCGCCTGCCCTCAACGCGTCTCGGCATTGGTAACCTATTTCCTTTATCTCGTGTAAGCTCTTGATCATCGATTCATCCCTTTTCTTGGTCAACATGTTCTGTCTTTTAAGCGCTTTGTGCGATTTCCTTGAGAAACTGGTGAAAAATAGAAGCAGGTTCTTTTCTAGGTCATCAATGGTGCTCCTAGACATGCGGAGCGGCTCGACTATAGCTGTACCGTCCTTGTTAAAGGTAAGCGATATTATCCCGCCGAATGCTGCAATATACTGGTCCTGTTTCCCTATGGGCTCCTTTAGGATGTCTATCTCGATCTTGCAGGCCTCCTCCGCAAGATCCTGCTGTGGAACATATTCCTTTTTATGAAAATGTAGCGCTCTTAACAACCCAACCGTGAAGCTCCCTGATGAGCCGAGCCCAGCCCTCGCGGGTATATCGGCCATGCTCCCCACTTCTATCCTCTGAGTAACCCCGGTCAACTTGAGGGCCTCCCTTATTATCGGGTGCTTAAGCTGGTCAACGTGGTCGACCATCTCAGACTTCGAGTAATGCGCGATGATTTTGTCGATGAAGATGTCGTGCAGATTTATGTAAATGTACTTATCTACAGCTGCACCTATCACGAAGCCCCCATACTTTAAACAGTAGGAGGGCAAATCCGTCCCGCCGCCCCCAAAAGTTACCCTAGCAGGGGTTCTTGTTATTATCATAGCTGACCAATAAATAATGGAGCAACGGCGCATATTTAGGTGTTTGGTAATGCATGGGCTTGTTTCCTCAGGATTTAATACCTAACAGTAGAACCGCGTATGCGAAGGGGTCGAAATGAAAGCTTTGGTCACGGGCATCAACGGGTTTATCGGAAGCTACCTCCCTGAATATCTCATGGCCAAAGGTGTTGAGGTATTTGGAACTATTTACGATAATAACATCTGGAACATTGCGCACATAAAGGACAAAATAAATTTGATTAGGTGCGATGTGCGCGACCGATCTGCGGTAAAAAAAGCGGTGCAAAAGAGTGATTCGGATATTATTTTCCATCTTGCCGCGCAAAGCCGTCCGGACGTCTCATGGGTTGATCCCGTTGGGACGATGGAAACCAACGTGATGGGAACGGTATATCTTTTCGAATCCGTTAGGCAGATTGGGTTGGATCCAAAGATACTCGTGGCGGGTTCAAGCGCGGAATATGGTCTCATCCGAAAGGACGAACCACCAATAAAGGAGGATCACCCGCTTCTGCCAGTCAGCCCTTACGGTGTCAGTAAGGTAGCTCAGGATCTTCTCGCTTATCAGTACTTCAAAAATTTTAGCATGAAGACATTCAGGGTGAGGATATTTGGCGCGACGGGCCCTAAGAAAGTTGGAGATGCGTGTTCAGATTTTTGCAGACAAATTGTGAAAATCGAGCGGGGGGAGGCAGAGCCAGTTATACGCGTCGGTAATCTCGAGGTGAAGCGAGATCTTATGGATATAAGGGACACATTGGAGGCATTTTGGATGTTGATAGAAAAAGGAAAGGTCGGCGATGTTTACAACGTTTGCTCATCCAGACCAATCAAAATAGGCGACATGTTGAACAAGCTGTTGGAGATCTCAGGGATAAAGGCAAAGATAGAAGTCGATCCAAAAAAACTGCGCCTCACAGACGAGCCCGTGGTGGTAGGCGATAACACAAAAATAAAACGCGATTGCGGGTGGGAGCCGAAGATACCCATCGAAAAAACGCTAGATGATACACTAACTTATTGGAGAGAAAAGTACACCGCCCAGAGATAACAAACACGCAGGATTCAAGCGGTATCCGAGTTTAAATGAAGATGTTCTTCGTGAAGACATGACTATCCTCTAAGCGTTCCAATGTTTTTGTGGAGATTTATTTAGCCCAAACATAACAATTTGTATTGGTTGAACCGATGAGAAAGAACCCCAAAATTGCCATCGTGATCCCGAATTGGAATGGCAGAGAACTGCTTCGAAATTGTCTTGAGTCTATTAAAAAGAACACATCTTACTCCAACTATGAAATAACAGTTGTTGATGATGCGTCTACAGACGACTCCGTAGAAATGGTCAAAAAAGAATTTCCAGATGTTCTGTTAATCCGTAACAAAGAAAATTTAGGGTTCCCCAAAGCTTGCAACCGGGGGATAAAGTATGCATTGGAAAAATGCAATCCTGACTACGTTCTTTTGCAAAACAACGACACGGAAATCATTCAAAAGGGCTGGCTTGAGACGCTTATAGAGGTTGCAGAACACGATGACGAAATAGGAATTGTTAGCTGCAAGATAATTCACCCTAGCGGAGAACTACAACATGCCGCAGGCTTTGTGAAACCTTGGGAATGGAGTTGGGCAGAGTTAGGTGATCAAGAAAAAATAACAGAAGTTGATGTCATGACTGGGCAAGCGTTTCTAATGAGAAAAGAAGTTATTGAAAAAATTGGGTTATTAGATGAGGGGTTTTCTCCATTTCTATGGGAGGAATTTGATTATTGTATTAGAGCAAAAAAGGCTGGATACAAAATCGTATTTGATCCAAAAGTGACATTGATACATCATGGAAAAGCATCGATAAAGAAAAAGGGCGAAGATGTTATTTTTTTCGTCGACAGAAGAAACAAAGTCCGTTTCATGCTTTTAAATTTTCCTTTGAAGTGGATAATTTTAGAAACTCCTTATGATATTCTATCATTATTTTTAGAAAAGAAAGATCAAAGGGTTAAGTTAGCCCCCACAAATGTAAAATTACGAAGAAATTTCTCAAAAAAATTGGGTTTATTCTTAAAAGCATATTGGGTAAATTTGAAAAATTTAAGAGAAATCGTAGGGAAAAGGAAAAATAGAATAGCAAAAATTTGGTACTGATTATGATATGGAAGTGAGTTTCATGGTTTTTCTACCGAAAATTTCTGTTGCGATTCCGACGTTTAACAGAAAGGAGAAGTTGAAGTGCGCTTTAGAGCCATTGTTCAACCAAACGTACCCTAAAAATAAATATGAGATAATCATCGTAGATGATGGCTCGACAGACGGGACAAACGATCTTCTTAAACACTTCCAAAAGAAATTTTCCAATTTAATTTATCGCAAACAAAACCACAGGGGGCCAGCAGCAGCGAGGAATTTGAGCATCAAAAAATCTACTGGAGAAATCATATTTTTCACAGATGATGATTGCATCGTGCCGAGAAATTGGATCGAAAAGTTCGTTCGGGTGTATCAAAAGTATCTTGGAGTGGCAGGTGTAGGTGGCTATTTGGAAGCAGATGAATACACGCTGAAAACTAACATCTTCGCAAGATATGAGTCTTACATAGCAAGAATAGCATATAGGACAGATAGGGGAGAATACTTGGGCGGTTTTGAATGCCCTGCCGGCGGAACTGCAAATATTTCATACAGAAAAAATATTTTAGAGGAAGTTGGTGGATTCGACGAGACATATCCTGTTGCGGCAGGGGAGGATGCGGATTTAAAGCTAAGGATTTGTTTGAAAGGCTACAAACTAGCTTATGTCCCGGTAAAAGTTACACATATCCAAGATTACGGGATGCAGAGGTTCGTTAAGCAGAA
>CAZLQN010000037.1:0-7818 GCA_964561735.1 Hadarchaeota archaeon (SeqCode)
CGAACTTGCTCAGCAGCTCGGGCCCCTTGATCGAGATGAAGTTCGCCTCGCTCTCAGTCGCCACGGCCTTAGCCAGCATGGTCTTCCCGGTCCCAGGGGGGCCCAATAGAAGTATTCCCTTCGGGGGGTTCGTGTGGAACTTGGCGAAGGCCTCGGGGTATTTTATCGGCCACTCGACTGCCTCAATCAGCTCCTGCTTTGCACCTTCTAACCCACCTATGTCCTCCCACTTGGTTTTCGGCGCCTCGATGAAGACCTCTCGCATCGCGCTCGGGGTCACCGTCTTGAGCCCCTCGTAGAAATCTTTCTGGGTGATCTCAAGGGCCTCCAGAATCTCGGCTGGTATCTCCTTCTCGATGTCGATCTTCGGCAGAATCATGCGCAACGCGTGCATCGCGGCCTCCTTGCACAACGAGGCAATGTCCGCGCCGACAAAACCATGGGTGATATCTGCGAGTGCATTGAGGTCGACGTCTTTTGCCAACGGCATCCCCCGCGTGTGGATCTGTAGGATCTCGTAGCGCCCGTTTCGGTCTGGGATGCCGATTTCGATTTCACGGTCAAACCTTCCCCCACGCCTCAGGGCGGGGTCAAGCAAACCGGGTTGGTTGGTAGCGCCGATGACAATGAGCTTGCCCCTGGACTTTAGTCCGTCCATCAGCGCGAGCAGCTGGGCAACGACGCGACGCTCGACCATCCGCTCGCCCGTCATTTCAGTCCGCTTTGGGGCTATCGAATCGAGCTCGTCGATTAACACAATCGCGGGGGGATTTGCCTCAGCCTCGTCGAATATCGCTCGGAGTCTGGCCTCGCTTTCACCGTAATATTTGCCGATGACCTCCGGGCCCGAAATGAAGAAGAAGTTGGCATCGGTTTCGTTCGCCACCGCCTTCGAGATCAGGGTCTTGCCGGTTCCAGGTGGCCCGTGAAGCAGCACGCCCTGGGGGGGCTCGATGCCGAGTTTTTGAAACAACTCCGGGTGCTTCAGGGGCAGCTCAATCATCTCACGGATTAGCCCGATTTCCCGCTTCAGCCCGCCTATGTCTTCATATGTGACGTAGGTTCTTAACGCCTCAACCGGCTTCTCGGCGAGGCTGATTTCGGTCTCAGGGGTTACAATCACGGCGCCCGAAGGCTGCGTCGCGGTGACGATAAAAGTGAGGGGAGTGCCTAGGATGTCGACGCGGATTTTTTGCTCCTTGGTGACCGGCTGTCCTTCCAAAACCTTGCGGAGATATTCAGCGCCTCGCACAACCCTGACCGGCTGAGTCGGCGACAAATTGACTCGCTTGGCGTTTTCAGCTTCAATCTTTTTGATTTCGACCCGTTCATCTATGCCGATGCCGGCGTTGCTCCTAGTGTTCCCATCAATCCGGATTAAACCTTTGCCAGCGTCCTCCGGATAACCGGGCCAAACTATCGCGTATGCGGACGCTTTTCCCTTGACCTCAATTATGTCGCCGCTGACGAGCCTTAGCTTCTGCATCACGTCCGAGTCGACCCTAGCGATGCCCCTTCCAGCATCCCTATGTTTAGCCTCCGCCACTCTCAAGATCTCTGGCACACGACCACCCAGGTATATTTTGTGCTCCCATTACTTTTATTATCCTCATTGATCGAATTGAATGAACGGAAAGATGATGTTCTTTGAGTATTTCCCCTCTTTCAGAATATAGGCTAGCTTTCCCTCTCTGACCATGTCGCTTGGGCACAATGGAACCACCCTGAGTCGGGGGCGCTACTCTTTCGGTTCCTCGAACTCGAACCCAAGCCTATCCTGCCTGCGCCTCGTTAGCACCTGCTTGTACCCCAGAAGTTCTCCAGCATCGTTGAGCGTCAGCTCGTATCTCCCCAGCAGGTCTTGCGCGTCGGGCACCGCTTTCCTCTCAAGCACCTCGACGACAGCCTTCCACCCCTTCGCCTCTTTCGACATACTCACTACTGACTCTGCTTTTCTGTTCAAGGCGCTCTCGGCAGCATCAATGCAGCGCTTGTTGATTTCCAAAATCCCTTTAACCATATTTTTCACCTCACGGCACGTGGATGAAGCCGGTCCGCTTGTAGGGCACTACCTCGACGCTCTTGCCCTTCCACTCGCCGACTCGCTCCTTCACGTTGTATCCCTTTACCTCCTTGGTTATGTAGCGCTCGAGGAACTTCGCGAACCGCTGTTGCTTGCCCCGGCTGATTTTGCCAACCGCGGCCGTGCTCATGGTCCCATCCGCCTTCAGGCGCAGGTAGAAGGTCTCCCTTATCGTCTTACCATCGGCTGTCGTTGCAGTCACGATTACGGCGTCGGTGTCTGAGAATGCAACGCCTGGGGGCTTCCTCCGCCACAGATCGCTTATCTTAACGACCTTCGCGTCCTCGATCTTCGCGCTGACTCGCTCCATCAGCTACCCCCCACGATAGGCATGCTTACTGCCTCTTTGACAAGTTGCTGTTTCTTGACCAAATCGACTGGCCCCTTGACCTTCGTCGCTAGGATGTCGACGCAGAACTCCTCGAGCAGGTCTTCCAGACGCCCGCCGCTCGTAGTTAATCCCTGAGCGACCATTATACACGCCCTTGTCCCAGGTTTCTCCACTTCCGGCAACTTCTCCCTGAGCTTTCGGATTGTGCCTACTATCCTCTCCGCGTCCTCCCTCGACACCCCGGAATGTTCCCGGACAATTGCCACCTCGGTGTCGAAGTCGTAGAAGTCCATGTAGACCCCGACCATTCGGTCCAGCAAGGCATCCTGCGGTCGGTGAACCCCTGCGTAATCTACGGAGTTGCTCGTCAGGATTGCCCTGAATTCTGGGTGGACGTTGATGTAGCGCTCCTCGCCGAATCTCGTTGGGAGCTCGAGTATCCCCTCTTGGAATACCGAAAGCAGAACGTTGTTCGCGTCAGGCTTTGCCCGCGAGAAGTCGTTATAGACGAATATTGTGCCGTACTTGCACGCGATTGTCAGTGGGTTGTCCACCCATCCCGCTCGCATCACGTCCCGGACCTTGAGAACCGTGTGGATGAACCGATCCCTCAGGCTCTCGGTCTCGACCTTGGAGTATCCCCCGACTAAATCGGCAGTCGTCATCGTTTCGTCGCCATTTACCCATACCGTGGGCTTTCCGAGTTCCTCTGCCACGCGTCGCGCCAGCGTCGATTTCCCGCAACCAGTGGGGCCGATGATGTGGACCGGATAGCCAGCGTTGAGCCAGAGCTTCACCTTCTCCTTGACCTTCTTCACCTCATCGGTCTCCACGTAGTGCTCTACACTCGGTACTATGTATCTCTCCTCGATTGTTTCTGGAGCGAGCTCCGGAGGTTTTTCCTCTTCTGCCCTTCCAATCGTTCGCATCATGAATTCGGCGAGTCCTGTGGATTCCTCTTCACGTTCTTTCGCCATCCTTTCCTCCCTCTCCTCGGCGGTTTCGTGAATCCGCGTTCCCCTCGTTTTTCTGGGGTGAGCTCTTACCCATGGTTTTCCAGGCACTTGGCCACCTCCGGTAGCCCCTAAACCTTTCGCATTTATAGTTTTTCGTTTCGAAATTCGATACAAAATGCGAAATGTAATGTTATTTTAACATGAAGTTTTTGAGTAATTTGATGCCATGCAAAAAGGAGTAAAAATTGCTGAATTGTCGTACGATGAGTTCAAGCCCTGGAAAATAAGGGTAAACTTGCCTTCGAAAATTGATTATGAGATCAGGCGAAGGGGGACAGACCGAAAAGTGGAGATCTGGACCCGTGATATTGCCGCCGCCGATTTGATCGATAAGGCAGTTAAGAAATCCCTAAAAGGAGGTGAATGAAAATGGTTGCTCGTAGGCCCTATACAGGGGCAAGGCCAAGCACGCAAAGGAGGGCTGATGCAGGATTTACAAGAGCTAACTATGCAGATTGGGTGCGCGAGTTCAGGGCGCGATGGTCGGATAGGACCCTTGTGATAAGGCCACAAACCTACAGGCTGCTTTTTAAGAAAGCGATAGGCATGAAGGAGCCGCAATCCACTGCGTCCACCCAAGAAGTTGAGAAAGCTCCGGAAGAGACCACCCATGCCGAGACACCATGAGCACTGGCAGAGAAGCTTAGATTCTCTGTCCAGAAAACAGCACCATGATTCAGGGGATATAATAAGGGGCATTAGGGAGTATACGCTGAAATTTAGGAGGGATATCCGAGAACTCGAGGACAAGTACAAAGGGGCCTATCCACAAGAATTTCAAAGATCTGTGGAGCAACTAAAAAATCGCTTTAAGAAGGATACCGAAAAAATTAGGAAAAGAATCTATTCGAGGTGAAGTGAATGGTCGTATCCAGCCCAACTGTCAGCAGGAAGGTAAAACTGAGGGAGGTACCGTGGTTGATGAAACAACCATGGCATACTGAAAATGAAAAACGAAGAATGGAGGGACTCTGGAGTAGGCTGTATTTAAATCCTCACCCAGCGAGGAAGGAAGTTTACGAAAGGTATAAGCCCGATTGGATGACCTCTCCGCTTTCCTTCGAGGAAAGGCTAAAACGTCTCAGGGCTAAGAAGAAATAATTTTGTGAAAAAACTACTTCTCAAGACCCTTTCGGTAATTTCTCCGGTAATCCTCGATCGCTTTAATTTTCTTCTCGATTTCCGCATGAATTCTTCTAACAGCCTCTTCTCGCTCTATTTGCTTCCTCTTGATGTCGGCCTTTATCTCCTCAATTGACACCATCAGCTCTACTCCGATCAAAAATAAAGAAGGGGCGATTTCTACCTGAATTCATCCATAGTAGAAATCGCGCACGTAGCTCTTGACCTCTCCCTGCAGCTTTTTCATGTCGCCCTGAATCTTTCTGGCGGCCGATGCCACCACATCAGACTTCTCTTTCATTCCCGTAACTATTTCTTTAGTGCCTTTATCCATCTCGGCAACCTTCGTTTTGATCCCGCCTTCGAGCGCTTTGACACCTACCCCTATCTTGGCCACGGCTTCCTCGTTCTCCTTCGCCTGGGCCTGTATTCCTGACTGAATCTTGGCCACGCCTTCCTCAACCCTGTCCGACATCTTTTTCATTTCACCCTGGAGTACCTTCACTTTGCCTTCCATTTTCTTCCCGAAATCCTCGATAGCTTTTCGTTTAGCCATGACACCCTTCTTCCCCACGGGTAGCTTTGGTGGTTTAACTTCTACTTTCGGTTTTTCTTCTGCCATTTTCATACCTCCTTCAGCTGGGCCGAATGGAAATATTTGTAGAAGGGGCCCGCGTTGGACCCCTCCTCAACAGGCTTATGGTGCAGCCGGTGCTCCGATCGCTGCAGCTTCGATCTTCGTTATCTCTTCGGCGTAGTGCAGGAACGTGTCAACCGACGCTATGACCACTCGAGCCTCGATCGTCAAGAGCTCGATCCCAACGAGCGAGACGCGTGCCCAAATGTCGATCACGATTCCCTTGTCCAGAATTCGGTCAAGCACTTCGGCCAAGCTGCTCACACTAGGGGATACTCCTACCATCCGGTACACCTCCTTGGTTTTTTACACGAGAACCTTCCCGACTCCTTTTAAAGGGATTTTTTCTCGAAACTCACATCAGAGGTTGTTTTGGGATTCGAAAGTTGGCTGCGCTACTTGCAGCTTAATGCTTTCAACGCGCTTTAAAGGACAAACGGCGAGTGACAAAATCGAGAACTCGCTCGGCCCACTTCTCAAAAATCGGCTCATAGCGTAAACCCACCGTAAAGCTAAAATTGAAACGATAGGTTAACGATAGCGTAAAGTATATTTATGGCTTTGTTCCTGTTTTTACACATGAATTCTGGGCAAATTTTGAAATTTCTGAAAGAAGGGGAAAGCGAAAAAGTTGAGTTCAAAGGGCATGTTACTGGCGATTTGGGGGAGGAAATCTGTGCATTTGCGAACGCTGAGGGCGGTGTAATCCTCATCGGCATAGACGATTCCGATGAGGTGGTGGGGTGCAACACGAGAAAATCGAAGAAAGAGGCTAGTCAGTTCGCCAGCTCGGTAACGCCGCCGCCGAGGCTGCGGTTTAAGGATGTCCCATTTGGAAATTTGAAGATTTTAGCTATCGAAGTCGTGAAGTCGAAAATGTTGTGCTCCTTAGGCGGAGTGGTATACATAAGGGTGGGAAGCTCGAAGAGACCCTTGTCGATTCAAGAGATACTATCCCTAGGCGCAGAGCAGCTCCTTTTTGAGATGGACAAAATACCAACCGATGTAAGTGCGAGCGAGATCAACAAATCATACTTGAACCAGTTTTTGAAGCAAAGGGAGCGTAGGGGGCTCGAGCGTATCGAAACAGGCAGGCTCTTAAAAAATCTCGGCGCGGTGACGAAGAAAAACGGAAGGGTGGTTTTGAGTTTGGCTGGCTTGCTCTTCTTCCATAAGCATCCCCAAGCCCACATGCCTCACTCCTTCGCCAGGGTTGTCGTGGGTGAGGGGTGGAAGAGGTTCGAGGGGCCCGCATGGAAAATCGTCGAGGATGTGTATGAATACCTACTAGCTTCGTTTAAGAGGATACCGCTCGTCGTCGGCGCGAGGAGGGAGGACTACTTAGAGTACCCCCCGAGAGCTCTAAGAGAGGCGCTCGTAAACGCTATCACCCACAGAAATTATTCGATTTGTTCGGAGATATTCGCGTACATCGAGCCAGATAAGCTGAGGATAATTAACCCAGGGGGTTTTCCACCTGGCACGAGCGTCGAGGACCCAAGACCTATCCCAAGAAATCCGTTGCTGTATGAGCTGATGTTTCAATCGGGATATGTGGAGAGACAAGGAAGAGGTATTCAGCTTATAATCGAAGAGTGCAAGAAGCATCCTTTTGTGAACGTAGAATTTAAGGTGAAACCGAATTTTACTGAGCTCGTATTCTACAAGAAGCCAGCGGAAGGATTGAGCGATGCGGAGGCGAAGATCTATGCCCTTTTAGGGGCTGCTTCGCGCTCGTCCTCGCAGCTTGCAGCGGAGCTCAATGTGAGTAAAGTTACCGTGCTTAGAAAATTAAAAAAACTCTCTAGCCTCGGGCTGATAAAAGCTGAGGGCGCGGGGGCCCAGAGGAAGTATAGAGTTTCGTGAAATTCGGCAGTGTACCAGTTTGTATCGCTTAACTAAAGGAAGCTAAATCTAACCTTTTTTCGACCAAAAAAAGCTCGAAAGAACCCGTTTTTCATTAAGCGATATAATTTATGCCAATACCAATTTTTCAACTGTTGAGAACCCTCTCATAGTCCCAGGTTATTACAAACATGTGGTTGCATTTCAGTTCCTTGCCAGCAGTCACCAAAGCATTCAACTCCCTCGCTTTGGTGTCAAAATCTTCTATATTGTAGCAAACTTGGATTGGTATTATCTATAGGGAAACTTTTTAGATAGTTTCCCTGTCTATAGAACTCCTTCAGCCAGGCCAAGTCCCCTCGCACGGCCGCCTCACGCTTGCCCCTCTTTCTTCTATATTTCTGAATGTCGCTCAGAACTACAAAAATCTCGTGCGGCGGACGAGCCGGAGGCGTTATTTGAACAGCGCCGTTGTGCGAATCAAAAAGTTTATTTACGATTAATCCCGATTTCCAAACGATGGGGTGAAGATTTGACAACGCGTAGAAGTTCTTACAGAAGGATTGAGTTGCGCAGGGCCTGGCTCGATCGAAAACAGCGCGCGACCTCCGTGAAGCAGGAGCTCCGCTGGAAGCGGCGGGCAGCTAGGCTCGGGAGAAAGCCTGCATTTGGGAAAATGGGAGCACCGGTGGAGGTTCCCGCCGAAGCACCGAGGGAGAAGATTCCCGAAGCCGGAAAAGTTCCAGAAAAGGCACGGCCCGAAGAGAAGACCGAAATCCCGCGC
>CAZLQN010000038.1:0-7494 GCA_964561735.1 Hadarchaeota archaeon (SeqCode)
CTGAGGACATGCTCGCTTGGGAGTAGAAGATAGACGAGGATAAAATAATTTAAAAACACAAGCACTGCCTCCGCACCATAGGATAAAACTCAAACGCCGGTCGCGCAAACATTGCCATTTAAATACGGTAGATTTAAACGGTAGTCGGTATCTCTTCCCCCGCACCATAGCTCTTTTATCAATCGGTTGAGAACTACAGTTTGAAACGGTGGTTGAATGATGGAGCATGTAATCTCTGTTCGCCCAGGATTCGGCGGCTTCGATGAGCTCTACGAGAAGGCCAATGTGGTCTTTTTGGGTGTGCCGCTGGATGTCACATCTTCCTATCGCGCGGGCACAAAGTTCGCCCCAGCAAAAATCCGTGAGGCATCCGCAAATCTGGAGACGTATTTGATGTCGGCTGAGCTTGACGTTTTTGAGCGGCTCGGCATCTCGGACCTCGGCGACCTGAGCGTCATCCCAACTGACTTGGCGGCGACTGGGGAGCGCATTCGCAAGATTTTACAGGAGCTCCGAGAAGACGGAAAGATACCTGCCTTGCTCGGCGGGGAGCATACCCTGACATACTTTGCTGCACAGGATTTCAAAGATGCTTTTTTGATCCAGCTCGACGCCCACCGCGACCTGCGCGACGAATATTTGGGGGCCAAGGTCTGCCACGCCACGGCGATGCGGCGAGTGCTCGATTTTCTCCCCGACGAGCGGCTTATTCAGGTGGGCGTGAGGTCATGTTCGAAGGAGGAGGCGGAATTTGCACGCGCAACCAAGATTCAAGCATACACCACCGAGCAGGTGCTTGAAAATCCGCGCAAGGTCATCTCAGAAATTGTCAAAAAAGTTGGGGAAAAGAATGTTTATCTCACTATCGACATTGACGTGCTCGACCCAGCTTTTGCGCCAGCCGTGACGACGCCAGAGCCTGGAGGTTTATCGACGTTGGACCTGCTTGGGCTCGTGCGCGAGCTAGGCGAGCTCAACGTTCGTGCTTTCGATGTCGTAGAAGTGACCCCAGCCTACGATGATGGAGCTACCGCGTTTGCGGCGGCGAGAATAATTTACGAGTTGCTTGCAGCGATGGCCGTTTCATTGAAGTAATTCTTGGCCCTTTTCCACGACGAGGCGGCAGGGAATAGGTAGTTTGAGCGTGGCTTGGTGTAGCGCCGTTTTCGCTAGCGCCCCAAATTCTTTGGCCACGCGCAGGATTATGATCTTTTGTCCAGCGCTCACGCGCGCAGCGGTGCCTATTGGCTTGCCGAAAGACAGCCGCATCCCGTCGGAGATTCGGTCGGCGCCAGCGCCCATGGCCATTGCATTCTCTCGAAGGATTTGGTGTGGATAGATGAGGATCTTCAGATGATAGTTATCCTTGCCAGCCTTTAACTCGAGCAGGCGGTTGGTGGCTACACGGGCCGCTTCAAGCGCGTTGTGTCTGATCTGGCCGGTCCCCCTGACGATGAGCGACATCTCGATCGGAAAATCGCCCTTTGGATTGCCCATGTCGAAGAAGGTGACTCGTATCCCTGGAATACCCGTAACGTAGTCCTTTCGCGTGTATGCGGGGCCGCTGAAGTGCCTGTACGTGCGTGCTGGTCTAATCGGCATATAAATCCCATTACCAATTTTGTGCCATCCTTAAATTCTTTGTGTAAAAGTGGCTAGAGATGTAGTTCTACCACATCTTTGTCCCGAAGCTCATAGTCGCGTGGCACTTGTTGTCCTGGAAATCTGGTAGATCCCCAGACCCTCGCAAATTTTAGGTTGCGGGCGAAGTCCTTGTGCACCTCCCGAGCGACGTCTGCAATCGTTGAGCCCCGCCGTAACATGAGCGGGCGTTCGGCTGGCTTCTCGTCCGGACGCTTCGTGTAGACGCGGACAACGTTGAGGTTCTCAAATATCTGCTTTTTAAGTTCGTCTGGGCGGCCTTCTTTGGATGAAGCTAAAAATATAGAAAAACGTTTTCCGTATGCATGCGTCAGCTTGATGAAATTGTTCGATGCTTTGGGAGCGTCCATTTTCGTAGCAATTATCATTGCTTTGCGATAGACGATCGATTCGTCTAATGCCTCCTCAACATCTTCGGCGGTAGTCGGTCCTTTGATGTCGACGCCGGCGTTGTGTATGCGGTGCTCTTGGAGTATGCGCTTCAGTTCAGCTTCACCGCCGTCGAAGAACTCGGCGCCCCTAATTTCGATCCCTCCTGTCTCCCTACGAGAGATTTCGAGTTTTGGTGGCGGCTTGTTCAGCTTCACGCCGGTCGCCTCGAGTTCTGCGGTCAGCGTCTCGACCTGTTTGATTGGGTCTGCAGAGAGGTCGACGACGAGGGCTATCGTGTCGGCGTTCCTCGCGACGCTTAGCGGTTGAGCGCCGAGGCCACGGCCGAGGCTCGAGCCCTCAACGATGGCTGGAACCTCCACGAGTTGAACTTGCACATCCTCGAATTGCATCATCCCTGGCACCGGCTCACGAGTTGTGAATGGATAGGGCGCTACCTCTAGCTGTGCAGCTGTGAGCCTCTGAAGTAGCGTCGATTTGCCCGAGTTTGGTAATCCCAGGATGGCAACCTGAGCTGCACCCTCTTTCTTCACGGCAAAACTTGGGCCGCCACCCGTCCTACGCGTCTGTTGTTTTCGCAGCTCCTGGCGCAGTTTTGCTAGACGCGTCTTGAGAGTTTTGAGGAGTTTTTCCGCGCCTTTGTGTTTAGGTGCTGCGCGTATGAGTTCTTCTGTCGCGAGGATCTTTTCTTCTGTCGTCCTGGCGTTGGCGTACTTCTCCTCTGCCTTGAAGTATTCTGGTGGTAAGTTTGTAGGCATTTCATCCCAGATTTTATCTTTAGCTCTCAGTTTTTAAAGAGCTGATTTCACCAAAGTTTATGGTGCCATCAAATAGCGCAAGTATTTGCCGAACTTCCTGACCCCAATTGCCCGTATCAGGCTCGGGCTCCTCTTTACTAGGCTCTTGAGCAGTGGGGCGTGGTGGTTGACGTTGGCTTCCTGCAATATCAGCGAACGCAGTTCGGGGGTTGCCAGCAATCTGAGCAGCAAATCCAACTCTTTATCGGACAATTTTTCAAGTAGCTTGCGCGCTCGCAGACCCAACTCGAATTCCCTGCCAAATTTTTGTATCACTGCCTGCTCATACCTTCTCAGAACGTTTTCATTGATTCCATTCTCTAGGGCATGTGAAGCTGCCTCAGCCGCCAGCTTGGCGCACGATAGGCCGAGGTAGATCCCGCCGCCGGTCAAGGGCTTCACCTGTCCGCCGGCATCTCCTACGAGGAGGACGTGGTCCGAGTAGATTTTTCTGGTGAGTGGTTGCGGTATCAGCCCGGCTCCGAGGTGCGTGAGTTTATCCATTCTTATCTTCTTGGATGCTACGGGGTGGGTTTTCATGAATTCAAAAAGTTTTGGTGCACCTTCGGTGGTGCCGAGGCCGATCCTGCACATCTCGCCAGCTGGGACTATCCACGCGAAGAAACCGGGGGTAATTTTGTTGCCGAAGTACATCTCAACTTGATCGTCTGCTACTTCTGCCTCTGCCTCCACCTGAATGCAGCGCGTATACTTCGCGGCCTTCAATAGACCAGCTTCCCTAGCGACCAAGGATGTCGGGCCATCAGCTCCTATTATTAGACGGGTCTCGAGCTCTTCACTACCATCGATTTTTTTCACATTAACCGAAGTTTTCTTTCCGAGCGAAAGGCCGATGCATTTAGTTTTGAGCATAAAAGTTGCGCCGGCTTTTGCAGCAGCGGCCGCCCGCTCTCTGTCGAAAGTTGCGCGATCGATGGTGAGCGCTTCGACAGTTTTTCTTGTCAATATTATTTCTTCTCCAGAAGGAGTGTACAGGGAGGCGCCGCGAAGTTTATTTAGCGCCCATTTTCCTGGCCTGATTTTTAGCTCCTTCAGCCCGCTCAGTCCTAATATGCCGGTGCAGTGGACGGGGTTGCCGACCTCGGCATGCTCCTCGACGATGGCGACCTCAAAGCCTTTTTTCGATAATAGCTCGCCGGTGAAACACCCAACAGGCCCACCACCAACTATAACAACATCGAACATCCTATCAGCAACCATTTTTAAAGGTGCACGATAAATTAAGCTAACGAGGCCTTATATGTTCGAGGTAGTTTGGGGAACTCTGGCGGCTTTCTTCGTGCTGTTTGTTCCAGGCTTCACCCTCACGCTCGTGCTCTACCCCAAGCCGGGGAAGATCGATGTTTGGGAGCGCGCAGCCCTCAGCCTCGGCTTCAGCGTCCTCGTCCTCATTTACACCGGTGTGATATTCGCGATGCCGCAGATCAAGATGCTCAGCCTAACTCCTATCGCTAGCACATTGGTGGTTTTTTCCATCGTCTGCGTCCTGATCGGTTATATGCGGGGCGCGATGGCGCTCTTCAAAGAGCCGAGCGCGGCCACTCATGCCGGCTGAGATATTAAGGTGGCGAAGTTGTTTAAATACAAGCAAGTCATCGTAGTCAGAGCTGACCTCAAAATGAGCGAGGGAAAGCTCGCTGTACAAGTGGCTCATGGGTCCATTGCAGCAGCGGAGCGATCTAGAAAGAAAAAGAAAGAGTGGTTAGATGCGTGGCTCCGCGAAGGGCAGAAGAAGGTCGTCGTCGAGGTGGTGAACGATGAGGAGCTGCGCAGGTTGCAGGAACAAGCCGCTGGACTCGGGATACCAAATGAGTTGATTCAGGATGCTGGCCTCACGGAGCTACCTCCAGGAACCACGACGGTGTTGGCGCTCGGCCCAGCGCCGAACGATGTCATAGATAAGGTGACGCGTGGGCTACCGTTGCTGTAGGTGTTAATGTGAAAGTTTCCGATGTCGGTGAACGAGCGATCGTAGAATTCGCGCGAAGGATATGCAAAAGTGGACCGCGCGTCAAGGTTGGCATAGGTGACGATGCTGCGGCCGTAGACATCGATGGCAAATATCTTGTAGCCACCACCGATATGCTCATCGCTAGGACTCACTTTCCCAAAGGCACGACGGCTGCGCAGATGGGCCTCAAGGCGGTCGTGGTTAACCTCAGTGATATAGCCGCGATGGGGGCGGAGCCCCTCGGACTGATTTTCTCCGTCGGTTTACCTCGAACTTTGAGCGTCTGCTTCGTGAAAGATATGATGCGGGAGATGGATAGGGTTGCGCGATCTTATGGTGCATACGTTGTCGGAGGGGATCTCGACGAAAGCGGTGAGATAATCATCGCAGGTGCCGCCTTCGGTTTGGCAAAAAAAGGTAGACTGCTGACTCGTTCAGGGGCTAGGCCTGGAGACCTGATCGCCGTGACGGGCGAGTTGGGTGCAGCTTCGGCGGGCTTGAAAATTTTGTTAGATAAAATCCCTGTGAAGGGCTACGAGCGACTCGTGAGGGCTCAGCTCGAGCCGCGAGCCAGGGTGAAAGAAGGGCTGGCGCTCGCCAACAGCGGCAGCGTAACTTCTGCGATAGATACAACGGATAGTCTAGCTGCGAACGCTTGGCAGGTGTCGCGCACGAGCAGGGTCAAGATGATTTTTGATTACGAAAAACTACCTATAGACCCTACTGTAAAGAAATTTTCACATTCTCGTGGCCTGAACGTTGATGATTTTGCCTTATTTGGCGGCGAAGATTTCGAGCTGCTTTTCACGGTGCGGCCGAGCGGGTGGAAAAAAGTGCAGAGAGCATTCAGGCGTCTGGGCACAGCGGTCACATTGATTGGAAGGGTATCAAAGGGCAGAGGGGTATTCATCAGAAGACGTGGTGAGATGAAAAAGCTGCCCGACCGAGGGTATGAGCATTTTGTATGAGCGCGGCTTTCTCAAACGTTGGCTTCCACAACCCTCATAATTAGCGATTACCTTGTGTTTCTGGGGTTGAAAAGTTGGATTTGCGAGCGATCATCGACGGCTTGAGCACTCCATCAAAAAAAGTTCTTCTCGCACTCAAACAATTCAAAGAAGCCGATGTCGTTGACATCGCGGCTGAGGTTGGACTCGATCAGGCCGCGGTGATGCGCGCCGCCCTGACGTTGGCCCAGCATGGCCTAGCTAGGATGTCCGAGGTGAAGCTTTCTGTTGCCGAGCTAACGAGCGAGGGCAAGGAGTACGCGAGGAGGGGCCTACCCGAGAGGCGCATGCTCGAGGCGTTGGCCAAGGTTGGGCCGGATTCTGCCGGCGTCATTGCCGAACGGGCGGGAGTCACTAGGGAGCAGGCCTACATCTCATTGGGCTGGCTGAGGCAGAAGGGATGGGCAGAGTTCACAACAAAAGTCGATAGGACAGTTTTGGCCATGACGAAAACCGGCGAGGAAGCACTTGCGCACAAGTTTTCTGATGAAGTGCTGCTCGAGAAGTTGGCCGTCAAGAGGATGAGCGTGGACGAGATATCAGCTGAGCTTAAAGATGCGTTGGGAAAACTTGTCGAGCGCAAGCTCGTGGACGTAGACGAAAAAATTCAGCGAAAGTTGAAGTTGAGTGAGCTGGGAGAGGAGGCCCTAGCGTTGGGCATCGAGATAAGGGAGGAGGTTACCGAGCTGACCCACGAGCTGCTCGTGAGCGGAGGGTGGCGCAATGTGGAGTTCAGGCGTTACGATATTAACATCCCTGGTGCACCTGTCTACCCAGCGAAGGTTCATCCTCAGCAGCAGGTGATAGATGAGCTTCGCGAAATCTTGCTCGAAATGGGCTTCGTCGAGATAAAAAGCCTGCTCGTGGAGTCGGAGTTTTGGAACTTCGACGCGCTTTTCCAAGCCCAAGATCACCCAGCGCGAGAAATCCACGACAGTCTCTCGTTGTCGAAACCCGCGCAGGCCAAACTGCCGGCCGCGTTGTTGAAGCGTGTAGCAGAAGCTCATGAGGTTGGGGTCGCGGGATCGAGGGGATGGGGCTACAAGTTCAATCCGGAGATAAGCGCGCGTCCGGTGATGTGCTCTCAGACGACGGCCGCGACGGTGCGTTATCTGGCGACCAAGCCAAAGCCACCGGTGAAGATATTCTGCATCAACCGCGTCTACCGCCATGAAAAAATTGATTACAAACACTTGGCCGAATTCTACCAAGCCGAAGGCATAGTGATGGCTCCAAAGCTGACGCTGCGTGACATGCTTGGCTACCTCAAGCAGATTTTGCTGAAGATGGGTTTGCCGAAAATAAGGTTCAGGCCGGGCTACTTCCCGTATACAGAGCCATCGGTTGAAGCCGACGCGTATTTCCCAGAAAAAGGGGAATGGGTCGAGCTTCTTGGTTCTGGGATGTTCAGGCCTGAGCTTCTCCGCCCGCTCGGTATTCATCATCCCGTGCTCGCGTGGGGAATCGGTTTGAGCAGGCTGATGATGATCAAGCTGGGCATTGAGGACATCAGAGATTTGTTCGGTAATGACTTGGAACGGTTGAGCAAAAGGAGGTTAATTTGATGCCGACGGTAAGCGTCAGCCATCGCGATATTTGCAAGCTGCTTAGAAGGCAGATCGGCCCCGAGAAGCTGCGCGAGCGGTTGTCTTTGCTCGGAGTGGAG
>CAZLQN010000039.1:0-7387 GCA_964561735.1 Hadarchaeota archaeon (SeqCode)
CATCACAAAAGCTATGAGAAAGTTTCTTAAGTGATACGTACAAAGAAAAATGGTTTGATGTCGAGGGTAAAAAATGGTCGAATATCAAAGGTCTGCGGCTAGGTCGTCTGGGCTTTCTGGGCAAATAAACAGGGCGGTGAAGGGAATATGGAGCCGAGAGTTGTAAGAGGGAAAAATAGGTTTGTAAATGATAAAATAGAAGCGCGACAGTTGTTGGCGGAAGAAGAGATAAGGGAATCAGAGAGAAAATATAGAGAGCTATACGAAACCGTCAGAGATGGAATTGTAGCCACAGATCTGGAGGGTAACATCCTCGAGTGCAATCGGGCGTATTTGGACATTGTAGGATATTCCGCAGCAGAAATAAGGAAGAAGAAGTATCAGAACCTCACCCCGAAAAAATGGCATAAAATGGAAGCTGAGATTGTAGCCAATCAGATAAAAGCTAGGGGGTATTCTGATGAATATGAAAAAGAATACGTCAAAAAAGATGGAACTGTATTCCCCATATCTGTTATGGCGTGGTTAAAAAAGGACAGGGAAGGCAAGCCTATCGGGATGTGGAAGATAGTCAGGGACATCACCGACCTCAAGCAGACAGAAGAACGATATCAAACCATTATTAAAACTTCCATAGATGGATTTTGGATCGCGGACACAAAGGGCCAGTTTTTGGAGGTTAACGACGCTTACTGCAGGATGATTGGTTACAGCCGCGATGAGCTTTTGAAGATGAAGATACCGGACATCGAAGCAAACGAAAAACCGGAAGAAACCGCCCAGCGCATCAGGAAGATTATAAAAACAGGCGGGGACCGCTTTGAAACCAAGCACAGGCGCAAGGACGGTAAAATCATCGATATAGAAGTTTCAGCAAACTACCTGCCAGTCGAAGACGGAGGGATGGTGGTATTCCTTCGGGACATCACTGAGCGCAAGCGGGCGGAGAGAGAAAAGGAAAAAATCGTTGAGAAAATATTGCAAATAACGGAAGAACTCAAAGAGATCTGCCGTAAGAAATAAATGTGCGAAGTGATACTGTGTCCGCAAATGTTGGGATCCTTACCCACAACGACGCGGACGGAATCTGTGCGGGTGCGCTAGCTAAAATCGCATATCCCAACGCCAAGATAGATTTTGCCGAGCCCCCCGAGCTAGCGGCGAAGGTGCGAAGGCTCCCCCACGATTGGGCCACTGCTATCATTTTGGACTTGGGAGTAAGCCTAGCCCAGAGGCTGGAGGTAAAACAGGCATTTAAGGAAGTTTCCAAAGCACATGAAATCGTCTACATCGACCATCATTATTTTCCTATAGGGATCAACCGTAGGACGCTCGTGTGCAAGGAGCTCGCGCACGTGGTGGGGATGAGCGCTTCCGAGTTGGCGCTCGATCACTTCAAGCCGCCCTCCCACTTGAAGTACATCGCTTTACTGGGAGCTATAGGGGATTATCAGGAGCACACCCTGCGAATGCAACGCCTTGTTAGGAAGTACGGCTGGAAGAAGGCCTATTTGGAGGAGTTCCTGCTCGAGCAGGCGCTTGGAGTAACCAGAGATGATCATCCCTTCAAACGCAAGGTCATCAATGGGCTAGCTAAAGGACTTTGGCCCTCCGATATGCCAAACCTCTTAGAACAAGCTCGGGTTGGAGCGAGGCGAGTCCGAGCTCTAGAAAAACACGTGAGCGAGAGCGTTCGAAAAATTAACGAAAAAATCGCCTTCGTGCCCGACGTACCATTCGGGGCTACGGGTTTGGCGGCAGAGTACGCGCTTGAAATCATGTATGTTGATGTCGGAATCGCGGCATACCGGGACAGAAACCACATACGCCTCAGTGCGCGCAGGAGCAAGAGATCCAAGCTGGATCTAAACCTGATCATCGGGAAGTTGGCCCTGCAGATGGGCGGCGTCGGAGGGGGGCATAAAGCGGCGGCTGGTAGCTGGGTTCCGGTGCAAAAGTTAGATGATTTTCTGAGAGGGTTGAGGCGAGAGATTTCTAAACAAAGCGGGGAGTGATCAAATGGAGACTATCATACGGGAACTGAAATCCATCGGTTTGAGCGGTTATGAATCACAGGCTTATGCTTCACCGTTGAAAAGTGGAGCGCTCACTCCCAAGTTGCGAAAATCGCCTAAATACCTGGGCCAAGAGTATACGATATTTTGAGGAAGCTCGAATCAATGGGATTTGTCGCAAGGAGCCCAGAAAAAGGGAACCAAAATACTCCGCTATCCCAGTCAAAGCCGCGTTGGAACGCTATAGTACAGAATTAGTCGTGAGTTATAAAAATAAAGAAAAGCTTGTTAAAAAAGTCTCGACTAAACTTGCAAAAGTAGTTACCTCCACTCCTACACAAGAAGTTGCATACACTTTGGATTCATATCAAATAGCCAACTGGGCGATTAGGGCTGTCGTTAGTTAATGCGCCTATTTTTTGTTTTTTCTTAATGGAGGGCGTTTCTCGACCCTTGCGTTATTGTTTATTTATTAAACGCAACGCTTAACACAAAAAACCGTGGGGGGTAAGGTAAGACGGGCTTCCCGCCGCAAGCCAAGAAGGGATGCATTGGAGACACGGGAGAATCTTCCCCAAAAGAGTCCACTATGGCCCCTTTTGGTTTCACTGCTTTTCCAAGAGAAGCAAGGTCTACTTCTTTTGGTTGCCTTGGATAGTTCGGTTGCTATGGTTCCCCGCTTGATTCCTTCCCGATGAATTCAAGGCCACCGAACACGCGGGGAAACCGAAACTTGTTTCGGAAAAGCCCCCGCCCCGCAAAATAGGTCAACGACGGTTTTCACTTGAGCCACTTCTTTTGGTTTGACTGCCCCAACCCCCCGGAAGGAAGACCGCCAAAAAAAACTTGGATTTCGTCAAGTTTTGGAGCCAAGAAAAAACCGCTGAACTTTTGAAAGGTCTCTTCCGAAAAATTTACGGATGAGAAGGACGAGGCGCCGGTGAAGGTCGCTGGGGGATCGGCGCGCGTAGGTCTCGGTTGGAACGCTGGAACAGGGAGACAAGCCCATTTTCGAAAAAAAGAGGGGTAAGTCAACTACACCAAAGTGGTGCGGGGGAAGGGATTTGAACCCTCGAACCCCTACGGGACAGGCTCCTCAAGCCTGCGCCTTAGACCAGGCTCAGCCACCCCCGCACGATTTTAATGTTGTCTAGGGGCTCTAAAAATTTGCCCGCTACGATGAAAAGTGAGATCCAATTACCTACGGCTTCTTGAGCTGCTTTATAAAGTCCTTGCACTTGTCGCCGAGCTCATCCAGAGCCTTCGACAATATCTGTTCAGGTGGCAACGCGCCCGTCGACTCTATGTTAAAGATGAATTTGCTATCATCATGCCCAATCTTGATCGCCCCCTTCGGGCACGCCTCGACGCAAGCTCGGCACATGGTGCACTTCTCCACATCTGTGATCTTCAACTTGCCGTCGCTGAGCTCAAGTATCTTCCGCGGGCACCTCTCGACACATTTACCGCATGCATCGCACAGCTTCGCATCGAGCTCGAATATCGGCATGTACTTGTAGGCTATGACCCCGGGCTGCCACTGCGCGTGGTTCTTCCCCATGCCGAGGTGGGCTATCGCGATGAACTGAAGTTTCTGCCCCTCAGTCAGCTTCACGAGCGGGATCGAATCGCCAACGGGCACGACCTCCTTGTCCGCGGATTTCATGTCGCCGCTCATGACAACAGCTGGGCCTTCCTTCTTGAGCGTCAACTGCACGCTGCACTTCTCGCATCGCTTGTCATCGCACTTGCACTCGCTGGGCAGGATGTAGCCGTCGGGCGTCTTGAGCGGGACTAAGCCGAGGGTGTGGCTCAACATTTCGTCGTATACCACGGAGTCATTCATCACAAACTCCACCTCATCGATCGCCATCACCGGCACTTCCCGTATCATCACTCGCCTCAACGTGTTTGCGAAGGCTGGGTCTGCGCCGGAGAGCAAGAACTCCATCTCATCCGCCGTCAACTTTCTGACATCTATTTCCATTCAAACCCCTCAACTACACCCTGCGGCCCCTTCGGCCACCTTTCCTCTTGACCCCGTCGTGGGGCGTGGGTGTCGCATCCTCTATGCGACCTATCCTCAACCCTGCCCGAGCAAGCGCACGTATCGCCGCCTGGGCTCCAGGACCGGGGCTCTTCGAGCCGCTGCCGCCTGGTGCTCGAACTTTTATGTGTACTCCCATAAACCCTTTCTCCATGGCCTCTTCTGCAGCTCTAGCCGCCGCCCGCATCGCGGCGTACGGCGACGACTCCTCGCGCTGGGCCTTGACTATCATGCCACCCGACCACCGCGAGACCGTCTCCGCGCCAGTCAAATCCGTTATGTGCACGATGGTGTTGTTGAACGATGAGAAAATGTGCGCTACTCCCCACTTACCCTCCGGCATTCTCACCCCTCCTTCGACTCCACCTGCTCAGGCGCTTGTTGGCCTTCGACCTCAGCCTGCGGGCCCTGCGATCCTTCAGCTTCGACAGCTGGTGGTGGGACCTCAGGCTTTGGCTGTGTGAAATTTGAACCGGGTGCGAGGCCTATCTCCCCCTCTTCCTTCACCGACACCAGATAACTCGGCACAGTGACGCGCTTTCCTGATATCATGACGTGACCATGCAGCACGAGCTGGCGCGCCTGCAGGGGTGTCTTAGCCAAGCCCTTCTTTGACACTATGGTCTGAAGGCGGCGCTCCAAAATATTTTCGACCGTCAACCCGAGCACATCATCCAATGTCGCCCCACTCGATATCAAGCCCAAGCGCTTTAGCCTCTCGAGCATCTGCTTGGTTTCAAGTTCAGCTTGCGGGCCAGACGCCGCCAGCAAACGCCTCGCGTTCCTCCTGAAGCTCCTGAGAAGTGTTTCGGTCTTCCAAACTTCTTTTTTTCTGCGCAGCCCATATTTTCGAAGCAGCTTGTTTTCGGCTTCTATCCTGTCCTTCTCCCAAGGATGCGAAGGCCTGCGATATTTCTTGCGTTGCTTCTTTGGATCGCCCATGCTATCACTTCTTAGTTTTCTTCTCCATCTTCTTGCCTTCCTTCTTTTCTTCCGCCTTCGGCGCCGCCACCTTCTCCGCCTTTGGAGCTGCCTTCTCCGCTTTCTCCACCTTCTCCACTTTTTCTTTCGGCGCTCCCCTCCCTCTCCTCGGAGGTGCTTCGCCCTTCTTGGCCGCGGCTTCAGCTTCCCTTATGCGGATATCCTTGCGTTTGACACCGACCGTCATGCCCACGCGACCTGTGCTTCTTGTTCGCTGCCCACGCACGGGCAGGCCGAGTTCATGCCGTATGCCACGACGGCTCCTTATGCGACGCTCCTTCGCGATGTCCGCGCGCACAGCTCGGTCGATGTCCGAACCTATGATGTGGATGTCTTTGCCACTGTCCTCATCCTTTCTGCGGTCGAGCATCCAATTTGGTATACCATGAGCTTGAGGCTTCGAAACGACGTCCTCCAGCCGCTCTATTTCCTCCTTGCTGAGGCTGCCAAGCTTGACCATGGGATCTACCTCGGCTGCATATGCCACTGCTCGCGCCATCATCGTGCCTACGCCCTTTATGTCACTTAGCGCCAGCTGGACGCGCCTCTCGCCACGGAGGTCCTTGCCTGCTATCCTTACTATATGCTTAAATTCTCCAGGCATTTTACCTACCACAAAGCCTTCCCGTAAAATTTGTCGAACCTTCCTATTAAAATCATTTGCCAGTGGCGCCGGGGCAGGGATTTGAACCCTGACGACCCGTGAGGGTCAACAGCTCTCCAAGCTGTCGCATTAGCCTAGTTCTGCCACCCCGGCTCAGATTTAACTGTGATTTTTAAGCTATATGTCCTTTTTTAGCCAAAATCTTTGAAAATCATTTGGGACCCAACAATGATTAGCCCCAATAAAAAACGAAACGTTTAAAATCTTCTTCGACGAACAACGTTATGGCGTGCGCATGGCTGAAAAAAACTGGTTAAAAATCTTTTGATATCATCAGCGTTCTAGCCTTGCAGTGTAGCGTCTACCTCTTCGTACTACTTGGCTTCATCACCATCTTCAAATCCTCCCCATCGATCGTCGCGTACAGAATCTATATCTCACCAATCTTCGGATGGCTTGCCGCCTTTTGTATAGGGTATCCGTTGAAAGTGGAACCAAAGAAAAATCTAATTTACTCCATCTCAATTGCAGTAATCATTTCCGTGATAACAATAGCTCTTTCCGTCGTGGGAGTTTCAATCTAGTTATTTCCATTTTCTTGGGTATACCCCGGGCGACATCACAACTCTCTCCGGCTTAGCAACTATCCCGTGATCCGCTTCCAAAATTTGTTTCGACGTCATCTCTGCCTTGGCTAGAGATATCAATTCTCCCTTGATGGTCATGAGTGCCACAACATCACCTCGAGAGATACCAGTTTCCAACGTGAGCACGCCTGGAGCCGCTAAACTGGCGCCGTGACAGAGCGCATCTATCGCGCCATCGCGCACCACGATCTTGGGCAGATGCCTCACCGCTGCTTCAACTGGCATGATCACTTTCCTGAGATAATCTTCCAAGCCCTCCTCGCGCCAAAATGCGTAAGCGTCCGCCAAGTCGTGTAGCCTCACCAGCGTCCCATCCTCAGAAAATGGTCCGGCGCGCGTCCGCCGTAGCTCTGCCATGTGAGCCCCGCAGCCTAGAGCCTCGCCAACGTCGAAGAAAAGCTTGCGAATGTACGTACCAGCCTCACAACCGACCCGCAGAAGTACATCCCTCCCATCTCGCTCGAGAAGCTCGATATAGTAGATTCGTCTAATTCTCAGGACTCTCTTCACCGCCGCCCGAATCGGTGGGCGCTGATGTATTTCACCCTCAAATTCACGAAGCACTTGCGTCAGTCTGTGCTCCGGCACCTCGCCATGCAAATGCATAGTGCAGACGTATTCTTTTCCCGCCGGGAGCAATACTTGGGTCAGCTTGGTTGCATTTTCGAGCGCTACCGGCAAGATTCCACTCACCTTCGGATCGAGCGTGCCGCTGTGGCCAGCCCTACTTATTTCAAGTACCCGCTTCACCCAAGCGGCGACTTCGTGCGAGGTTGGGCCAACTGGTTTGTCTAAGTTTATCACGCCTAGCCTGATGTGCTCCTGGATTGTCCTTTTATCTGGCTCGCAACCGTGGCGAGGGTCGGTCATGTCTTGGGCACGAACCATCACCTCGCGCACGACATCAGAAGGCAGTTTGCCCAAACCTAACCACCTGCGCCCATCGCCTCGAACGCTCGTTTGATATCTTCATCCGAAGCGTCCTTCGCGATGTCGAGCTTCTGTGGGAGTGGCTCAAGATGCGCGATGTTGCACCTCTTTCGCTTTATCTCCGGGCCAGCCACCAAGACATAGGTTCTATCGACCATATCCA
>CAZLQN010000040.1:0-7370 GCA_964561735.1 Hadarchaeota archaeon (SeqCode)
TTTCGTCCGTTGTCAGAGCTGCGGACATGAATTTCAAGAAACCGTGGAAGACACCAATTTATTCAAAAAGCAGCTCATCGGCAGATCCTGTCCGAAGTGCGGAGAACTCAAACTTGCGCTCGTCGAAACAAAAGACTTGGTACAAGAGCTCTGCGATCTCGCGGACAGATTCAACACGCGCGTGGAGTTCATCTCTTCAGAGACAGACGAAGGAAAACAGCTCCTAATTGCGTTCAAGGGAATAGTTGCACTGCTGCGGTTCGCCTGATGATCAAGTGCCTGAGCGCCAAGAGCGCGAGTATTTGAGTTGTTCTTTGGTTGGTTTTTCTAGACTGATGTTCAACGATTTGAGCTTGAGTTCAGCCACTTTCCAATCTATCTCCGCCGGCACCTCGTAGACCATGCCCTTTAATTTCCTGCCATGCTTTGCGATGTACGCCACGCTCAACGCTTGTAGCGCAAAACTCATGTCCATTATCTCCATCGGGTGCCCCAGAGCTCTCTTGCCCGCGAGGTTCACCAGACGTCCCTCGGTCAGCAAATGGATCCTGCGCCCATCCCTGAGTTGAAACTCCTCAACGTCCTCGAGGACCTCCTTGCGTCGGACGGCCATCTTGGCCAAACCTTTTATGTCGATCTCCACGTTGAAGTGGCCCGAGTTACATAATATCACGCCATCTTTCATTCGGCGCATGTGCTCCGCGCGGATGACATTGATGTTGCCAGTCGTCGTTATGAAAATATCCCCTATGCGAGCGGCTTCGTTCATGTTCATCACCCTGAACCCATCCATCGCTGCTTCAAGCGCCTTTATCGGATCTGTCTCGACCACAGAGACGATCGCCCCCATTCCCTTCGCACGGGAGGCGACGCCACGACCAACGAAACCGAAGCCGACGACCACAAGATTTTTTCCAGCAATCAATGTATTCGTCAAAGTCATTATCGCCTGCAACGTCGATTCAGCGGTACCGAAGCGGTTATCAAAAAAGTGTTTTGTTGGAGAATCGTTCACAGCGATCACTGGAAACTTCAAGGCACCATCGTCGGCCATCAGCCTCAGCCGCTTCACACCTGTTGTCGTCTCCTCAGATGCACCTCGAATGTGCCCGAGGAGTTCTTTACGTTTCGAGTGCACCAAAAAGATTAGATCAGCGCCATCATCTATCAGAATATCCGGCCTGTGGTCAAGCACGCGGTTGAGGTTCGCATAATACTCCCTCGTCGTCTCACCGCGCCACGCGTAGACATTTATGCCGTCTTTCGCGAGGGCAGCCGCAACATCGTCCTTGGTCGATAACGGATTGCCACTCGTTATCGCAACTTTCGCTCCTCCTGCTGCGATAGTTCTCGCGAGCGCCGCCGTCTTCGCCTCAAAGTGGAGCGCCGCGCCTACAGTCAAACCTTCCAGAGGCTTGGAGCGGGAGAAATCCTTGCGAATTGCCATCAGCACTGGCATGTGCTGCTCCACCCAATCGATTGAGCGCTTACCCTGCGGCGCGAGCTTGATATCTTTAACCTTGTATGTCATTTCGCAGCCCTCCATCTCGCCAATAGATCATCTGATGTTTTCTGTGCTCGCTCTAAAACTTTGCCTTCATCGAGCGCTAGCACTTTGCGCCCCTGCATCAGAATTTTTCCATCAACGATTGTCGTATCGACATCGTCGCCCACAGCGCTGTATACAAGATGGGAGACAACGTTATGGAGCGGTGTCAGATGAGGCTTCTTGAAATCAACGATGATAATATCCGCTTTTTTATCTACTTCGAGCGAACCTATCTTCTTCTGGAGTCCGAGCGCTATCGCACCATTTATCGTCGCCATCTCCAGCGCCGTCGCAGCTGGCACGGCCACTGGATCAAGTTTGTGAACTTTGTTGAGCAGAGCAGCAAACTTCATTTCATTTATCATGTTGAGTGCATTGTTCGAAGCGGCTCCATCTGTACCCAATGCGACTGGAATGCCGGCATCCAACATCTCCTGCACAGGCGCTACCCCGCTCGCTGTCTTCATGTTGCTGATCGGATTGTGGACCGGTTTGACTCCTCTTTCCTTCAAGATTTTTATCTCACGCTCAGTCACCCAAACGCAGTGCGCCGCCAAAACTTCCGGACCAAGAAAACCTATCGCTTCGAGATGCTCGACCGGTCGCTTACCGTATTTCGCCGTGATCTGCTTTACCTCATCCTGAGTCTCCGAAATGTGGGTGTGGATTCCTACCTTGTACTTCTTGGCTAGTTCTTTTACTTTAATCAAGCATTCGGGAGAGCACGTGTACGCCGCATGTGGCCCAAACATAGTTGAAATTCTGCCTTTCGCCGTGCCATTGCACCCCTTCACAAGCTTCTCGCCCGCACGAAGTTCAGATTCCCTCCTCTTTGAGTCACCCAGCTCGATTATCCCATACGAAAGCGATGCCCGCATGCCCGCTTCTTCAACCGCTCGAGCGACGTTCTCCATGAAAAAATATTGATCGGCAAAACACGTCGTGCCCGATTTTATCATCTCCAAACATCCGAGCAAAGCACCAATATAACAATCCTCGGCTCGCAGATTTTTTTCGATGGGCCAAATTTTTGTCTCGAGCCACGGCATCAGCGCCATGTCATCTGCGACCCCCCTGAGCAAAACCATGGCAAGATGTGTGTGGCCGTTGATCAAACCTGGCAAAACAACTTTGCCTTTGGCATCGATCACAACGTCGGCTTTTTCTTTAATATCCTTGCCAACCGCAGTAATTTTGTCGCCACCGATCGCCACCGAACCCCGCTCAAAAACGCGACGCTTGGAGTCCATTGTAATTACATGTCCATCTTTGATCAGAATATCTGCCAAATTTTCACCTTAACCTTTGAGCGCCTTCGCTATGGCACGGCCGAATTCTCTCGCGGCCGCCGGACCATTTGCGGTTATAATCTTTCCATCCACCACCACTGGCTTAGCTACGTATTTGGCACCTTTGCTCTCGATTTTATCGATCAGATCTCCATTCCAAACCGTTGCCTGTTTGCCTTTCAGGACACCTGCGTTCGCGAGGGTGACGGGAGCGATGCAAATCGCACACGTTATTTTGCCCTTTTTGAAAGCCTCGCTCGCTATCGAAAGCGCTCTGCTATCGTTGAAATAAATTGAGGAGCCAGGACCACCAACAAAGACCACAGCATCGTAATCATCAACCTTCACTTGGTCAAGTTTGATATCGGGTGTGACTGTTGCGCCAAGCACTCCACGTGCCGGTGTTATTTTTGTGCTGGTTATGGTTATGCTCGCTCCCGCCCGCTCCAACTCTTCCTTTGGGTGGAGAAGTTCCTCGTCTCTAAAATTCTCCAGCGCAATAATCATCAACACTTTTTTCAAATTTTCCCCCATACTATAAAAGAAAGCGTTCTTAATAAATCTAAGAATTAGGCTGACTTTTAAATCTTCACCGCCTAAAGAAGAAGGGTAAAAACATGACAAAATCGTTCTATATCTCAACCGCAATTGATTATCCGTCGACGAATCCACATCTAGGCCATGCATACGAAAAGATATGTGCAGATGTCATCGCCAGATTTAAGAGGCTTCAGGGTTTTGAAGTACATTTTAGCACCGGTACTGATGAACATGGATTAAAAATACAAAGATATGCTGAAAAAGCGGGAGAACGTCCGAAAGAGTTTGTAGACCGGATGTCCAAGAAATTCAGAGAAGAGTGGGATAAATTAGATATCTCCTACGATGATTTCATAAGAACTACAGAGGAGAGGCATGTGAAAGTAGTCCAGCTCATTTCTGATAAACTCAACAAAACGGGCAACATATACAAAGGAGTTTACGAAGGTCTGTACTGCACCGAATGTGAGACATTCTACCCAGAAGAAGAATTGGTAGAAAGCAAATGCCCCATCCACAACAAAAAAGTCGAACACATAACACAAGAATGTTATTTCTTTCGAATGAGCAAATACCACGACAAAATCGTGAAACACATTAAAGATAATCTCGACTTCATCCAACCCGAAAGCAGACGAAATGAAATTTTAAATCGGCTAAAGGAACCGTTGCGAGATCTTTGTATATCACGAACGGATTTTAATTGGGGAATTCCTTTACTCATAGACAAAAAACATGTACTTTATGTATGGGTAGATGCATTGAGCAATTACTTAACCACGATAGACTATCCCCACGGTGAAAAATTCAAGAAATTTTGGCCAGTAGATATACATCTAATTGGTAAAGATATAAGCTGGCATCATTGTGTTATTTGGAGTTCTTTGTTGCTCGCTCTCGATATCCCACTTCCAAAAAAGATTTTCATTCATGGCTTCGTCACGTACCGAGGAAAGAAATTAAGCAAAAGCGGATTGTCGATGGAATTCGATCCGATTTATTTTGCACATACATATTCTACAGATGCTCTAAGATACTTCTTGATCCGTGAGATGTCGTTCGGTGAAGACGGAGCCTTCTCAGAAGAAGGTCTAAAAAAGAGACTAAACGACGAACTCGCCGATGTGTTTGGAAACTTTGTACATCGAGTGTTGACCTTCACGCACGATCGTTTTGATGACAAGGTACCAAATGGCAAAATCGACAAAAAATTGGAATCTGAAATTGCCAAGAAAATCGAAGAAATCGAAGAGCTACTTGAACAACTAAAAATCACACAAGCCTCTGAAAAAATAATCGCAATAGCAAAACTCGGAAACGAATATTTCCAGTCCTGCAAGCCCTGGGAAGCTGCGAAAACCGATCCACAAAAAGCCGCCAACTGTCTGTTCAACTGCATAAACTTGGTCAAAGTCCTCTGCATCGCTCTTTACCCATTCATGCCATCGACGTGTGAAAACTTGGCCAAACAACTCAACATCGAAATAGAAAATTGGGAACAAACGAAAAAAGTCGACATCAAACATGGGCATGCGATACAAAAACCAACTGTGCTATTCAAAAAAACTCAAGCGAGTGAAACGAAAAAAGAAAAACTAGCTTCAATTTCCGACTTTGAAAAACTTGAAATCCGCATCGCCAAGGTGGTGAAAGCTGAAAGAATTCCAAATTCAAAAAAACTGTTGAAGCTCGAAGTAGACATCGCCGGCAAACGGCGCACGCTCGTAGCGGGAGTTGCAGGACATTACACTCCGGAAGAACTAATCGAAAAACATGTGGTAGTTTTAGTGAACATCGAACCAACGAAACTCATGGGCGTGACTTCCGAAGGCATGATCCTCGCTGCGATCGACGACGACAAGATCTCGCTTCTGACGGTAGATAAACCAGTAAAACATGGATCGAAGGTGGAGTAGTTGCTTCTCTACGACCTTCACGTGCACACTTCTTATTCGCACGACGGATTCTGCACCGTGGCCCAAGCTGTCGAGAAAGCGAAAGCCAAAGGTCTAAGCGGCATCGCTATCGCTGACCATAACACGATTGCTGGGCATGCGGAGATTTCAAAGTTTTCAGACGAGAATTTTTTGATCATCCCCAGCATCGAGGTATCGAGCAAGGATGGACATATCCTTGGACTTGGGATAAGCGAATTGATTTCCAGAGACCTGTCCGCTGCAGAAACTGTGGATAAAATAAGAGAGCAAGGTGGCATCGCGGTGGCAGCGCATCCGTTCAGCCCAGCTAGAAAAACTGGCGTGGTGTCCAAGGCCAAATTTGACGCTGTAGAAATTTTCAATTCTCAGGCATACTTTTTGAGCAACCCACTCGCAAAAAAATTTGCCGAACAAAATAAAATGCCCATGACGGCCGGCTCCGACTCTCATTTTCCGGATGAAGTGGGATTAGCTTATGTAGGGGTAACCTGCGAACCCAAGCTAGATGATGTATTGAAAGCCATCGTTCACGGAGAAGCCGTAATTTTCGGGCACACGTTGCCCATTCCAAAATACATCTGGAAAAGCGTCTATAAATTGGTCCACATACACTAGAGGTATTTCAATTCGAGATCGAGGGGGGCCCTCATGGTTTTAGCAGAAGGCCCCTCTCGCTTGTACACCCCGCCATTAGAGGCTGGACCGAGGAGGAGGTGGGGTGACCGCACGCCGTTGACGATGAGTATCACGCGGATAGCGTCGCCCAATCCTGGGTCGACCCTAGCGCCCCATATCACGTGGGCGTCCGCGTGCACTCGCGAACTTATGAATTCTCCAATTTGGTGAACTTCAGAAATTGTCATGTTTGGTCCTCCAGAGACGTGCACGAGCACACCCTTCGCGTCGGAGTAATCTATGTCTCCGAGCAGCGGACATGAAATCGCCTGTTGTATGGCCTTGGCCGCTCTGTCCTTCGCGTTCGATTCGCCTATGCCGACCATCGCCACTTGACTGCCGCTGAGGACCGCCTTTATATCCGCGAAATCTAGGTTCACCATGCTCGGCAACATTATCGTCTCGATCACTCCCTTCACCATCCGAGCCAGAACCTCGTCTGAAATACTGAACGCATCGTCTATCGGCAAGTCCGGCACTAGTGCCAGCAACCTGTTGTTATCGACGACGACCACGGAGTCGGCATTTCTTCGCATCTCCTCCAAGCCTTCCTTCGCCCTCTGTATTCGAGCCTTCTCCATCTTGAACGGCATCGTGATGACTCCTATCACGAGGGCTCCTTGTTCCTTCGCAAAACTCGCTATCACCGGAGAAGCGCCCGTGCCTGTGCCGCCCCCCATGCCACACGTTATGAATACCAAGCTCGCGTTGCCAAACAATTTCTTGAAAGTTGGCTTCGCTTCCTCCGCCGCCTGTCTTCCGACTTCGACGTAGCCACCGGCACTCATGCCCTTCGTCAATTCTGAACCTATCAACACTTTTTTGGGAACGTCGATCGAGTCGAGATGCAATTTATCGGTGTTCACTGCTACGAGTTCAGCTCCAGATATCCCTATCGCAGAAAGACGACCTATTGTGTTACAACCAGCGCCTCCAATTCCAACAACGATAACTCGAGCAGGAGCGGTCGAGGGCTCCTGCCGCGAGGGAATCACCTCCGGCCGTTCAAGAGCAGATTTAATTAAATTTTGCACTCATCTCACATCCGGTTTCCTAGGCACGTAGCCCTTGGCTGCGGCCTCCGCCCGGTGTTTCTTCCAATCTTCCATCTTCTCGATATTCGCGTGGAACCATTCCTGCAGAATAGTCCGGACGACCTCGCTTCGAGTGTTGCCCATTATTCCAATCAAATCATCTACAATCTTCAATGGAACACCATCGACGAAGACCCGAATTTCCGCTTTTTTTTGTGCCACCTGCCAACCTCCACCTATATACCTGCAAAATAGCATTTTACTGTGGGTATTTATAACTTTCGTTGGAGTTGCTGTGTTGCACAAATAAGTGAAAAATTCTCTTGTGACTTTTCCGCATGACCCG
>CAZLQN010000041.1:0-7151 GCA_964561735.1 Hadarchaeota archaeon (SeqCode)
GGTCGACGTGTCCATGCGCCTCGCACCGATCGCGTCGAGCTCGTCGATGAAGACGATGCTGGGGGCCTTTTCTCTGGCAAGTTCGAACATCTCCCTAACCATTCGCGCCCCTTCCCCTATGTACTTCTGCACGAGCTCAGATCCTATCACGCGGATGAAGGTGGCGTGCGTCTCGTGAGCGACCGCCCGCGCCAGCAGTGTCTTCCCCGTCCCGGGGGCGCCGTACAAGAGCACCCCCCGCGGAGGTTCGATGCCCACCTTCTTGAATAGCTCGGGCTTCAGCATTGGCAGCTCAACGGTCTCGCGTATCTCATCGATCTGGTTTTGAAGGCCGCCGACGTCTTTGTAGGTCACGTTCGGCGCCTCCTCTATCTCCATCCCGAGCACGAGCGGATCCTTCTTCGACGGCAGAACCTCCATTATGCTGAACGTGCGCTGGTTGAGCGCGACCCGTGAACCGGGCTTGAGGTCGTCCGGTTTGATGGACTGCGAAACGCCCACGACGAACTGTGGCCCGGTCGTGCTCCTGACGATGGCGCGCCCGTCCGACAGCACGTCCATCAATGTCGCTGCCACGAGAGGCGGAATCCTCAGGTGCTCGAACTCGGCTCTGAGCCCACGCAACTCGTGCTCAAGCCGCGCGTAGCTCGCCTCGAACGTGCGCTTTTCGTGCTCCAAGTTTCGGACGCGTTGCTCAAGGTGTTTAATGTAATCGGCGATGTATGTGTCGTCGTAGGTGCGCGGTTCCTTTGCCTTCGGTTCCTCTGACAATCAAATCCCGAATTAACCTGATGAGGGTCGACATAAAAACTTTCAGTGGAAATGGAGGTTCGACAATCGAGTGGACACTTGGCATCAAGCTCTCCGTTTGTGGACCCAAATAGCAGCCACTCCGATTGGAATAACGACTACTAAGATAAGTGCTAAGTAGATAGGATTTATTGGAAAAATGAAGCCAGCTTCAGGTGGTTCCCCGAGGGCCTTGATTACAACGTTTGCGTGGTCGACAGCTTCCTGGGTCAATAAAATCGCGTTCTCATCGCTGGCCACCTGCGCTTGTTCCAGTTTCGCGCGCGCAAGATCTCGCTCTTGAGAAAGTGCTTCATCGGGATGCGACGCCAGTAGATCGCTCGCCACGTCGATCGTGCGTTCCCCAGCATGGAAAAGGGCCTGCGCAGCTTCATATTTTGTGAGCGAAACGATATTCACGTCTTCGTTCTCCACGCTAGGTTGGGCATCGTACCAAGTGTATCTGGAAGCGGATTCAGAGGAGTTTATGCCGCGCACGTATCGAAGTATGCGGATTGGATCCAGCTTGAACAAATAATCGCCCGAAGTTTTAGCCCAAGTTGGGTCCGCCGGCTGCCAGCCTTTCCCCGGCAGGTAGAACTCGACCCAAGCGTGCCCGATCAGATTTTCCTGATATCCCCAACCGAAATCCATGCGCGCGGGCAGGCCAACCGCCCGGCTCAGGGCGATCGCCAAATCGCTGAAACAGTCGCAGTCCCCCCACCCACTCGAAAGGGTTTCAAGGGCGCCCTTTCGTTGTGGTGTAACTACATACGTTACATAACCGCTGACGTATTCGACGATCCGCCTCGCGACCTCGTAGGCGTTGGTTTCGGTCCCAACAATTTGATCGGCTCTCTGCTGGATGTTTGTGTTATTCACTTCCCAATATTCGTGCGCTTCGAGATAAGGAGAGAGTTCAGCCGGTACATCGGCTACGGTTCCAACGTCATTTTCTGAGATATTCGGCGTGTAGATGTTTTCGATATAGATGAGCTCGATATTCAGACTCTTGCTCTGCCCTGGCTGGAGATCGCCGACATCGAAGACGCCGTGCCAATTGTTCTCCTCGTCCACATACATTGCTTTGAGCGGCAGATTTGCCCCAGCAAAAGCGGCGAACTGCCATTGGGAATAAGCAAACATCGTCGCGTCAAAAGTTATGTTCCTTGATACTTCCGAACCACTGTTGACAAAATGATCGGTCATTGTTACTTTGTAGTACATTGGCGATGTGTAGAAAACAGCGGAGAGCCCCTCGAAGCTGCCGGGAGCGCTCACCTGCGTCGCGTACCTGATCGTAGGTGGATCCGTCGCCACGACTTCTGCAGTTGGATCGGTCGTGAAAAGCTTCGAACCGCTCGGCCCCTGAATCCTGACGATATATCTCTTGTATGAAAACGCATCCGGACCGAGGCTTATCCCACCGAGCTTGCAGGCGTACTTCGAACCGCTACCGGAGACCAATCCGCCCGCGACGTATGATATGCCGAACGCGTAGCTTTGATTCTTTCCAACTGGATTCCTGAAGTTCACGGTAATCTTTGTCTGCCCACCGATCTGCTCTGTAATGCACGTCAAACTCCCAACGTTGTCCCATGCGCCGACCGAGTTCACATCCGACGAAGGGATGGTCTTGCTTGTGCTCGTTATAACCCAAATCGATGAAGTGTTAACTATCACATAATTCTCAACAGCGTTTAGAGTCCTATCGGCGTTTACGACGTAGTTCACCTCCGCCACCTCGTAGTAACCCCGCGCCGCCTGTGCCTCGACAGGTTTTGCAATCGCCAACAACATCAGCGGAAGCAATATCAGCACGATTTTTTTCAAATTGACCCCAATCTTTTTGGTTTTGAGCCGCTAATAAGGAATGATAGTATGCGAGTTGTCTTAGCCGAGCGGCGCCAGAGGGGCGAAGCTTCAACGCTGCATGAGCTGGCCGCGCTCGCGAGGACGCTCGAACATGAAGTGGTTGAGACGATCGAGCAGATCCGTGAGCCAGACTCAGCCTATAACATCGGCAAGGGGAAGGCCGAGGAGCTCGCTCAGCTCGTGAAAACTTCCAAGGCTGAGCGCGTTATTTTCAATAACCAACTAACTCCATCCCAAGCGTTCAAACTCTCGACGTTGGCAGGAGTAGAAGTCATCGATCGCTTCCAGCTCATCTTGGAAATATTCGCGATGCGCGCTGGCTCGCCAGAGGCGAAGCTCCAGGTGGAGTACGCGAAATTGAGCTACGATCTGCCTCGTGTGAAGGAACGTGTGCGTGCGCTTCTATCGGTCGAGCAGCCAGGTTTCAGAGGTGGAGGTGAGTACGAAGCAAATGTTTACTACGACATGATAAAGAAGAGGATGGCCCACCTCAGGCGCAAGTTGGCGTCCGTGGCAACGGCACGCGAGCAGAGGAGGAAGCTCAGGCGGCGCCGCGGCTTCAAGCTCGTCGCCCTCGCCGGCTATACAAATGCGGGCAAGAGCACACTCCTCAACACCCTCACATCCGCAAACGCCGAGGTAGACGACATGCTCTTCACCACTTTGACGCCAAGGACCAGGGCAGCAAATGCATCGCGCAAAATCTTACTCACCGACACCGTCGGCTTCATCGACGGCCTACCTCCGTGGATGGTGGAAGCCTTCAAGGCGACGCTCGAAGAAATCTATCTGGCTGATTTGGTGGTGTTAATCTTGGATGTCGCTGAACCAGTGAATGAAATGCTCAGGAAACTCCGCGCCTCCAGAGAGATCCTCAAAGAGTATCCAGTCAAGGTCATCACGGCCATCAATAAAATAGATAAGCTATCTCCGACCGAGGTCGAGCGAAGGATCGATATGCTTCAAACGATGCCCGGGGAGATAGTGCCTATCTCGGCGATGCGTGGCGAAAATATTCCGCAGTTGATGGAAGCGATCAGGACAAACGTCTGGAGGGGGTGATCGGGCGCCTAAAATTGTTGTCCTCAGGCTCGGGCACAGACCACAGCGCGACAAGAGGGTGACCACGCACGTCGCCTTGGTGGCTAGGGCTTTTGGAGCGGATGGAATAATTCTCACGACCAAGGACGTCGGCGTCGAGCGAAGCGTGAACAAGGTGACCGAACTCTGGGGTGGTCCATTTTTCATCAGGAGCGGCGAGAGCTGGAGGAAGGTGATCGAAAATTGGTGCTCGAACGGCGGTTCGGTTGTGCACCTGACTATGTATGGTCTACCTGTCGAGGACGTCTTGCCCAACCTTCATGGCAAAGACCTGCTCATAGTGGTTGGTGCTGAGAAGGTTCCGGGTGAAATATTCGAGCTCGCGGATTTCAATGTGGCGGTGACCAACCAGCCTCACTCAGAGGTCGGCGCCCTGGCGGTTATGTTGGATAAGCTATTTTATGGCTCCAAATTGAAAAAGGAGCATTTAAATGGTAAATTTAAGATAATACCGAGCGACAAATGGAAAAATGTTCAAAAGGCACACTAATATTGGGTATTCAGCATCATCCCAAGCCAAAATTTTAATACAAAGTTTTAACAAAATTAAAAGACGACCTAGGAGGAGTTTTCGAATGGGCGCAGAAAAATTTAAAAAGGATCCAGTTTTTCGGGAGATACTGACTAGGATAGCTGGCGAACACGGCTATGATGTAGCCGCTACTTTAGTCAACAAGGAGTTGACCGATGATGATGTCGCCAAGAAGACTGGCATGCGCGTTAATCTAGTTCGAAAGATTTTGTACAACCTGTACGACAGCAGGGTCGTTGGCTACAGGAGGGTTCGCGACGAGAGCAGCGGCTGGTACACCTATTACTGGCGGATCGAGCCGGAGCGCGCCAAGGAATTCTTCAACACCAACAAGCGCCTGCTCCTACAAAAGCTCCAGGAGAGGCTCGAGGAGGAGCGCAACACCATGTATTTCATATGCGATAACGGCTGCCCGAAGGTGACATTCGATGTCGCCGTAGAGAACGATTTCAAGTGTCCGAAGTGCGGCTCCAAGATGCACAAATACGACAACGGCAACGTCATAACTGCCCTCGAGTATCAGGTCAAGTCACTCAAGCAGCACCTCGCGGGGGGTTAGTTGTTCGGCAGAGAGCTGGCGTTGCGCGCGCTTCGCGACGCGGGTTGTTCCGACCAAGTCATTCAACATTGCTCAGCGGTCGAACGAATGGCCATGAAAATTGCCAAAAAAATAGAGAAAAATGGCCACGACATCGACCTGAAATCTGTGAGCATCGGCGCCCTGCTGCACGACATCGGGCGCGCGAAGACGCACGGCGTGGAGCACGGCGTGGTCGGCGCTGAAATGCTGCGCAAGATGGGCTTGGGGAAGTTCGCTAGGTTCGCGGAAAATCACATTGGGGCGGGCATCCCAGCCGCTGAGGCGAGGGAACTCGGGCTGCTCGCGAAGGACTTCGTGCCGCGGACTCTTGAGGAAAAGGTCGTCGCGTACGCCGACAAGAGGATCAGCAGAAAGCGAGAAATATCGTACGAAGAAGCGGTGAAGTGGTTCAAGACAAAGCTCGGAAAAAATCATCCTTCGTTGGGACGTTTTGAAGCGCTTCACTCGGAGATACAAAAGCTCATGAGTTGATGGTGGGCCCGCTGGGGTTCAAGCTATTTGATTTAAGTGAGTTTTGTAAATTTTTAGGAAACGTTCGTATTTTTTCCCACCTACTGATTTGCCCCTTGCAACAACACTTTTCCTAAATGTAACTTCCTTAAACTGTCTGATGTTAGATGGGTGGTTTGGAATGTAAATTCCCGAAGACCCGTCTTTCTCGGAGTAAGGATTACATTCTATCTGAAATTCGTTGTGCAAACTTATCAACTGATCACGCAAAACCCTGTTCTTTATTTTTGCTCGAATTTCCCCGTAAATATCAACAGATCCTTCATCTTCCCAAAATGCCCTTAAGAATTCCTTCTTCGTGTCACAGCCACTCGAAAAAATCTCCGCCGGTATCTTGCATTGTGGGGAGTCGCTAATGTAGCATGACACATATTTCAACAAATCTGCACAAACTACTTTAGAACAAAATGTAGCAGTAAAATAGGGTAACCTTCTTTTTTTGATTACCGTCACAGATGTGGGCGCTATCCCATACTCTTGCGCCATATCATCGATAAACTCGTGCAGAAGTTCAAGAGAAGTATTGGTATATCTCACTGTATAATGGTCAACGCTTCCGTCAAACATGCAATGTCCTATTATCCGGGCCTTGGCTAAAGTGAGCTGCTTATGCTTAATACGTATTGGCTTAATCCTACTAAATTTATCTGTAAATCTGCGTTGATTCCATGTAATCCTATTTTCTAACCGTCTTTTACCTCTGTCAGAAATGCCAATCTCTTTTGCGTATTTATGTGATGTGCTGACGCTAATTCGAGAGATAGAAGCTATCTCCTTATAAGAATGACCGCAACGTCTCATGCCCTCTATTTTTTCTATTGTATTACGCTCTAATTTTTGAGCCATTCTTCACCTACACCAATGAAATATACAGCTGCATTTAAATTGGTTGACCGGAGGGAGAGGGCACTGAAAGTAATTTATAAAGGTGGGCCCGCGGGGATTCGAACCCCGGTAACTACCGTGTGAGGGTAGCGTCTTGACCACTGGACCACGGGCCCGAGTAGAATTTTGATCCCGCGATATTAAACTCTTCTACTATTTTTCTAGCTTTTCCACGACACGCTCGAGCCGCGCCAGCATCTCCTTCTTCAGCCCGATGAAGACGCCACCGGGCTTGCCGCTGACAAAGGTTGCCTCGTTCGGCTTGATGATCTCATTGAGCACTGGCGACTCGATGTCGATGTGAGGAATTTTTGACCGCGTCGCGAGGTCGCGCTTGTGGATGTAGACCTTTGCCTCGATTTCAATTTTGCTCTCGGCTGGGCCAGTCATTTCATCAGCTCAACAAACGCCTCATCCGCATCGACTTTCAATCTATCGCCAGTCTTGATCTTGCTGATATCTATCTTATCGACGCATGGAATCCCAGCTAAGATGACACCAGTTGCCACGATGGTCTCCGTCTCCTGATTGACGATCGCAGACGGTGCCACACCATTCTTTTTCAACCCATATATCACGTAGGAACCAACAGTGGAACCCTTCCCCTGAGGAAACACCAAAATCTTGCCTTTCACCGATTGGCCCTCAAGCTCGTGCCCCTTCTCGATGACCACGCCAGTCTTCGCGTCTATCCCGCCATAGAACCCTATGGGCTCCTTCGAGACGATTGCCTCGCCTTCCGCCTTCCCAGGGCTGATCATTCGACCCTTCATGCCAGCACCTTCTTCAATAGTTCATCGACGTTGTTGAACACGACCGTCTGCTTGCAGAAGCCCGGCAGGTAATTTGCAGATTTTC
>CAZLQN010000042.1:0-7013 GCA_964561735.1 Hadarchaeota archaeon (SeqCode)
TTACGGCAAGACGGGTACGGGCAAGACGGCTACTGTAAAGTACGTGACAAAGGAGCTGGAGAAGGTGGCGAAGCGAGCGCCGCGAAAAGTAGAAGTGGTGTACCTGAACTGCGAGCTCGTCAACACACAATATCGGATTCTCGCTACACTCGCGAACACATTTCTGAGTAAGATGAGGGGGAACGGCACTGAGCTACCGGATCTCCCAGAGGAAGTGCCGATGACGGGCTGGCCCACGGATCAAGTGTACAAGTGCTTTTTCGATGCTCTAGATTCAGATAAGCAGCTCGCGGTGATAGTGCTCGACGAAATCGACAAGCTAGTTTTGAAGAGCGGGGACGCGGTTCTCTACAACCTGACTCGCGTGAATTCTGACCTCAAAAAAGCCAAGATAAGCATCATCGGGATCTCGAACGATTTGAACTTTATGAACTATCTGGACCCGAGGGTCAAGAGCAGCTTGAGCGAGGAGGAACTTGTGTTTTCGCCTTATAATGCGCTTCAGCTCAAAGACATTTTGGGGAGGAGGGCGGCGATGAGTTTTGCGGATGGTTCGTTGGCAGACGGAGTAATCTCACTCTGTGCTGCGCATGCTGCGAGGGAGCATGGAGACGCGCGCCGCGCCCTTGACATGTTGCGCGTGGCTGGAGAGCTGGCGGAGCGGGAGGGAGTTGAGACGGTCACGGTAGATCACGTCAGACAAGCATTCCAAAAGATTGAGAAGGACACGATGTTGGAGGTCATCCGCACCCTGCCGACTCAATCCAAGCTCGTGCTTTACAGCGTGATTCTATTGGATGAAAAAGGAGTAAGAAAAATCATCACAGGGGATGTCTACAACGTGTACCGAACGGTATGCAGGCAAATCAGCTTGGATATACTTACCCAGCGCCGTGTGAGCGATCTCATCTCCGAGCTCGACATGATGGGCATAATCAACGCGAGAATAATCAGCAAGGGCAGGTATGGGCGGACGAAAGAGATCGTGTTGAACGTCCAGCCGCTACAGGCGAGGGCAGCGATTCAAGAGGATTACATCAGCGATATTGATACGACAGCTGTTCCACACCAACTCACGCTTGCTTGAGGTAAACACATGGTGGACGATGCTGCGATCCTGCGCAAGTTCATAGATGAGGAGCTACAGCTCACTCGAGATGCCCTCGAAATGTTAAGAGCGAGAGCGGACGCCGAGGCGGCGATAGATAGGGTGCTTGAGGGCATAAGAGCGATGATAAAAAAACCTTTTATAATAACCGGCGACGAAGTCACAAAAATTCTTAGTGGAACTGCGCCGCAACCTCCAGCTTCTGAAATCCCTGCACAGCCATTTCCTGAAATCAGAGAAGAAAAGTCGAAGTTGGAGGCCCCGTTCAAGACGTTGCCGGAGCTTGCGCACCTTCGCTTTAAACCTTTAGCTGCCGAATTTGAGGCACGAGTCGACGTCTTACAGGACATCACGGGGCAAAGCTACACGGAGGGTGGGATAAAGGATTTTGTGAGGTTGTTCAAAGATCGTTACGAACGGTTGCGCAATATTCTTCGAAAGAGAATGGACCTTCAGGGCGTGGTCCCGATAAAGAGCGTTTCCAGCTATGGCGATGGCGAAACCGTTAAAATGATCGGAATAGTCGCTGATAAGCGCGAGAGCAAGGCGGGTAACGTTATAGTTGAGCTCGAGGACGAGAGCGGCAGGACGATCGTGATAATCTCGAAAAGGCGTCGCGACCTCGCTCAGAAAGCCGGGGAAGTTGTTCAGGATGAAGTTATAGGGGTGGTGGCAACGATGCGGAAAACCGGGGATCGCACCCCCCTATTACTGGCGAACGACGTGATATGGCCTGAAACACCGGTTCAACGCGAGCCAGCTCGTGCCCTGGAGCCAGTGTGTGCAGCACTTCTTTCTGATCTGCATGTGGGTAGTGAGATGTTTTTGGAAGATGCGTTTACGCGATTTTTGAAGTGGTTGAGAGGTGAAGTTGGCAACGAAGAGCAACGAGAACTCGCCGGGCGGGTCAAGTATCTCGTGATAGCTGGTGACATCGTCGACGGCGTTGGCGTATATCCGCGGCAAGAGGAAGAGCTGTTGATCACGGACATATTCAAGCAATACGACGCAGCCGCAGAGCTGCTAACCCAAGTTCCAGATTATGTGAAAATTATCATCGCGCCGGGCAACCATGATGCGGTTCGTCCGTTAGAACCGCAGCCAGCCATCTCTAAGGATGTGGCCCCGGCGCTATACGATTTGAACGTCGTGATGGTCGGCAACCCCTCGTGGCTAAAAATTCACGATGTCAAATTTCTTATTTATCACGGCAGGAGTTTCGATGATTTGATAGCCAATATCCCGGGCTTGGAACATCAAAAGTCAATCCCACCGATGATTAAGCTGATCCAGAAGCGACATCTCGCGCCGATCTACGGTGGCCACACTTCGTTGTCCCCCGAAAACAAGGATTATCTTGTGATAGAAGACATACCTGACATCATGCATTGCGGCCATATGCACGTCTATGGTTGTGATAGATACCGTAACATAATGCTCGTTAACTCTGGCACCTTTCAAGAGAGGACCAGCTACATGACGAGTTTGGGGGTTAAGCCCACTCCCGGAATAGTACCGGTCGTGGACCTACAGACGCACCAAGCAAAGGTGATACACTTTGTCTAAAATAAAAAAACTCATCGATGAAGTTGCGACTTTCTTGCTCGACATGGATGGTGTGCTCTATATTGGGAATACACCGATCGAAGGAGCTGCAAAAACTGTGTTGCACCTCAGGAAGAAAGATAAAAAAATAATATTCGTGACGAACAACTCCACGAATACCCGACATGAATACGTTCAAAAACTAGCTAAGATGGGCATTGCAGCGCGGGTATCTGATGTATTTACAGCAGGCTATGTGGCGAGGCTTTACTTGCGCGAGCGGGCTCCACGCGCGCGAGTTTTAGTCGTCGGTGGATTGGGGTTAAAAAAGGAAATAATAAACGGCGGATTCAAAGTCCTGACAGACAGGCGCGCGGAGGAAGCAGATTTCGTCGTGGTTGGGTTGGATCGTGCGATAAATTACAAAAAATTAACCGCTGGCGTTCGCGCTCTTCTAGCTGGGGCCGAATTGATCGCGATGAATATGGATGCTACCTATCCAACTGAAGGAGGCCTTTGTCCCGGCGCTGGCGCTTTTGTAGGCGCGCTTTCCGCATCGTCCGGTAAGCAGCCAAAAGTTGTCATAGGTAAGCCCTCACCTTTCATGATAAAACTGGCGCTTGACATGGTCGGTTCTAGACCATCTAAAACAGCAATCGTTGGTGATAAATTATCTACAGACATACTCGCTGGGAAACGCTTCGGACTCAAAACGATACTCGTGTTGAGTGGAGCGACTTCAAAACGTGATATCAAAAAAATCAAGGTAGGAAAGATGCCCGATCTCGTGGTCCCAAGCATCAAAAGCTTGATGGTGGAAAAATGACGGTGGCAAGTCCCGCGATGCAGGCATACTTCCAGCAGCTCGATGCAAAGATAAAGGAGTGCTACGATATTGCAAAGAAGGCACGCTCGCTTGGGTTAGACCCAGAATTTGAGCCGGAGATCCCGCAGGCGGAGGACTTGGCCGCGAGGGTCGAGAAGCTTGTCGGCCCACCTGGTGTATCGGAGGTCATCCGCAAGTACGAAAAAGAGATGGGTAGAGAAGAGCTCGCTCTGAAAGTCGCAGACATGATAGTTGACGGCGTATTTGGCAAGCTGGATGATAAACGGACAGCTGAACAGGCGATACGCACGGCGCTGGCGATAATAACCGAAGGGATAGCTGCCGCGGCGCCCCTCGAGGGCATAACTCATGTCGATATAAAAAAGAATTCCGATGGCACTTCATACCTCGCAATATACTTCGCTGGCCCAATAAGGTCAGCCGGTGGCACGGCAGCAGCCCTCGCGGTCTTGGTTGGAGATTTCGTGCGAAGGAAACTCTACCTCAACGTGTACAAGCCAACGGATTTGGAAGTAGAACGTTTCGTCGAGGAAACGGAGCTCTACGGGATAGAAGCAGCTCACCTTCAGTACTCGCCATCCGCGGAGGACATTCGCAATGCAGTACGGAATATCCCTGTGGAAATAACAGGTGAGCCAACATCGGAAGTCGTAGTCACAGGTTACCGCGACCTCGAACGAATTGAAACTAACCGCGTGAGAGGAGGCGCGGTTCTGGTGTTGTGCGAGGGAGTGTTGCAAAAAGCCTCCAAAATCTTGAAGCATGTAGCAAAGCTCAACATCGACGGCTGGAGCTGGCTCTCCGATATGATAGCAAAAGCACAAACGACGGAGGAGGCAGCGCCGCTCTACCCAAAGGGGGACAAATATCTTGATGAGATCATCGCGGGTAGGCCAGTCTTTGGTCATCCTGGGCGAGAGGGTGGATTCAGGCTGCGCTACGGGCGCGCGAGGAACACAGGCATAGCGGCGATAGGTGTTCATCCTGCCACGATGGCGATTTGTGAGGATTTCATCGCGGTCGGAACTCAGCTCAAGCTCGAGCGACCTGGCAAAGGAGGAGCGGTGACGCCTGTTGACACGATTGAAGGTCCTATCGTGAGGCTGATTGATGGTTCTGTCGTGCAGGTAAATTCGGTTAAACAGGCTCTCGAGCTGAGGGATAAGGTCGGCGAGATACTGTTCCTCGGCGACCTCTTGATAGGCTTTGGAGAATTTCTAGAGAACAACCATACTCTGATGCCCGCGGGTTACTGCGAGGAGTGGTGGGCTCAAGATGTGAGTAAAGCGCTCGCAGAAAAATCTACCGATGTTGACATCTCACCATATCTAGTGCAGCCATACCCGAAGCCGTCCCCACGCCTTGCTATCGAGATATCGAGGGAGCTCGGCGTGCCATTACATCCAGCGTACACCTATCACTTTCAGGACATCGGCATAGATGAGCTCAAGGGGCTCGCAGCTTGGCTCGTCGGTGGGAAACCCGAGTTTGAGGATAGTTGGTTGAAGAGCTTGCGTGTTGAAATCGTGCAGGAGCCGAAGCGTACATTGGAGGTCCTCGGCGTGCCTCACAGGGTTGAAGGCGACTCGGTGGTAATCGAAGAACTAGCGCTGCCATTATGCACATGTTTAGGAATATTGGATGGTCAGCAACTGAGCGCCGAGAAAATCGACTCAACACTGCGCGCGAACCCAGCGAAGGAGACGATGGAAATCGTGCAGATCCTCGCGGGTATAACAATAAGGCAGAAGGCCCCCACGCGAATAGGCTGTCGAATGGGACGGCCCGAAAAAGCCAACCCTCGAATGATGTCGCCGCCAGTCCACGTGTTATTCCCAGTGGAGCTCGGTGGTGGAGCATCGCGTAGTGTGGGAAAAGCTGCCGATATTGGGAAGGCGTCGGTAGAAGTGGTGAGGTGCGAGTGTTCAGAATGTGGTGCGATTTCATTTACACGGAAGTGTCCTAATTGTGGGGCAAAAACCAACTATGCTAGCATATGTTCAAAGTGCGGGCGTCCCACGAGCGATGAAAAATGCATGGCATGCGGAGGGCGCGCTGTATTCTACAACCTTCGTGAAATAGACATCAAATCAATTTTTGATTCGGCCCTGAATAAGTTGCAGGAGCCCATGCCTCAGCAAGTAAAGGGCGTCAGGGGCATGATTAGCGCATATAAGATTCCTGAGCCACTCGAGAAGGGTATCCTCCGCGCGAAGCACAACGTCTATGTTTTCAAAGATGGCACGGTCAGGTTCGACGCTACGGATGTTCCGATCACCCACGTCCGGCCGCGTGAAATAGGGACGCCTGTCGAGAAATTGCGCGAGTTGGGATACACGACGGACTACGAAGGACAGCCGCTCGAGAGAGACGATCAAATAATCGAGCTCAAAGTTCAAGATGTTATTTTGTCGAAGGCATGCGCTGAATATCTGCTGAATGCCTCAAAATTTGTCGATGATTTGCTTCAGAAGTTCTATGGGTTGCCGCCTTACTACAACGCCAACTGGCCAGCGGACCTCGTCGGGCAACTCGTCATCGGGTTGGCGCCGCACACCTCCGTTGGAGTTGCCGCTCGCATAGTTGGTTTTGTCGACGCGAACGTCGGATATGCCCACCCATACTTCCATGCAGCCAAAAGGAGAGACTGCGACGGTGATGAGGACGCTGTCATGCTTTTGGTCGATGCGCTATTGAATTTCAGCAAGCGCTTTCTTCCATCGACGCGCGGCGGCATGATGGACGCTCCGCTCATCCTAAACACTAAAATAAATCCCACGGAGATAGACGAGGAGGCGCACAATATGGACATCATGCCCTCGTACCCGCTGGAGTTCTACGAGGCGACGCTGCGCTACGATAACCCGAGCGAGTTGCTATCTCTGATCAAGATAGTCAAGGGAAGGCTGGGCAAGGAGGAGCAGTACGAGGGTTTGAAGTTCACCCACGATTTGAGCGATATATCGGATGGACCTCACTCGAGCCGATACAAGACTCTAGAGACGATGGAGGAAAAGGTATCCATGCAACTTGGGTTGGCGCGTAAGCTCAGAGCGGTAGATGCAAGTGACGTAGCGGAACGTTTGATTGAGACCCACTTCATCCCGGATCTCAAGGGGAACATCCGGGCGTTCGCGCGCCAACAGTTCAGATGCACCAAGTGTAACACGAAATACCGTCGAGTCCCGCTGAGCGGCATTTGCGCAAGATGTGGTGGAAACCTTATACTCACGGTGACGCGTGGCGGTGTGGAAAAATATCTTGAGGTTGCGACGAAGATAGCACAGGATTACAATGTGAGTGACTACACCAAGCAGCGCCTGAAGCTCACGGGGCGCGACATAAAATCAATCTTTGAAAGCGACGCCCACAGGCAGGCGAGCTTGGCGGACTTTATGTAGCTGTGGTTGATTTAAGAAGAAAGGCATAAAATTTATACGAGCCGGGGTGGCAGAACTAGGCTAATGCGACAGATTCGAGATCTGTTGACCCTCACGGGTCGTCAGGGTTCAA
>CAZLQN010000043.1:0-7000 GCA_964561735.1 Hadarchaeota archaeon (SeqCode)
TTATCCGCACGTATTCTAGCCCAGACTTCTTCAACAATTTCAGGGCGCTCGAGGTGATGTTGGGTGCGACGAGGATGCCTCTAACCTTCTTTTCGTGTTTCTCTTTTATCTCATCCACATAGCGTTTGAGCTGGCTCACCCCCGCCAACTCGGCCCTGCCGCGCTTGAACTCTACCACCACGCCGTTCCCATCGCGGTCGATGCCGTACAGGTCTATCGCGCCGTACCTCGTCATCTTCTCTCGCTCGATCGGTCTGAGGCCGTCCTCTATCAGGCTCGGATTGTCGAAGACCATGTCGATCAGATCTTTCTCAGAACCGACGAGATACAACTCCTCCTTATCTATCAAGTCGAACGACGCGGCCAACTTCAATTCTTTGAACAACACGAGAAGGGTCTCCTTGGGTTTTTGTCTATGAGAGAAAATTTGTAGCCCTTCCTTCGTGAGCTTCGCTGTGGCCCTACATCCTGGCGGGTTCCAGTTCACGGGCTCCCTTTTATCCTTTCGGTGGACGAGCAGCGTGCCATCTGGCTTCATGATGACGATGCGCTCCCCCTGGGGCAGCACCGATCCAGCCCTTCCGACGTAGTTGACGATGCACTGGCCGACGAGCAGGACGACCAATTTTTCTCTTGTAGCTCGCTCGACCAGCTCGCGGGCCATCTCCAAACTCGGCTTGGTGAGCGCCTCCAAAATCTTCATCCTCGTTCATTTGACTTTGGACGCAACCCGCCGCACGCGCTCATCCATGCTTCGTGGCTGGTCTAGGCGTTCGTCGATCCGCAGCGTAGTGAGCACGCGCTTGGCCCCGGCTTTTATCACAGCCTCGTGTGCAGCCTTCGCGATTTTGAATGCCTTTTCGATGTCGCTCACCTCAAAAATCGTGCCCATCGAGTGCAGCTGGTATTTTACGCCGGCATCCTTGACAGCTTGCACAGCCTTGCTGATGTAGTCGCTGAGCCCGGTGCTGGAAGTTCCTATCGGCACCACAGAAAGTTCCGCTATGAGCAGCTTCGCCATTTTCCACCCCCATTAAATATACTTAGGTTCATAATTATTGCGGTGGTGAAGTGTATCTCTTGCTAGGCTGTGGTGACGTCGGACTAGCTGCTGCGAACAAGCTCAAGGAGAGCGGGGCAGAGATAACGATAGTCGATCGAGACTCCAAAAGGGTGAGATGGCTCAAGGAGATGGGGTACAACGTCGTCGAGGGCGACTTTTCGACACAAGAGACGCTTCGCAACGCCGAAATCATACGCGCTGAAATAATACTCTTGCTCACCTCAAATTACCGAGACACGGCGAGGGCACTGGTTGCGATAGAGGCGCTGAAAAAGCAGCTCGACATAGATCCCGTCATCGTGGCCCGTGTTGAGGACGATTCCGATGTGGAGGGGCTTAAGAGGGTCGGTGTGACCGAGGCGCTTCCTACATCGCAGATTTTGGCAGGTTCTGTGTTCGATAGGGCAAGTGAATTGGAGATGATGATGCGCGAGAAGAAGCTGAGAGCCATGCTCAGACAAATTCAAGGGAAAGTGGCCATCGTGCTTCAGACGAACCCTGATCCGGACGCCATAGCTTGCGGGATGGCGTTGAAATACTATCTCAAGACATTTGGCCTTGACGCGGACATAATCTACGATGGTGGGATAGGACATCAGCAAAATAGAGCGATGGTGAATCAATTTGGGCTCGAACTCATCACCGCCGACAAGGTGAAGTTCGATTCGTACGCAGCGTATGCTTTGGTGGACGTCGCCACGCATGCAAATTGTTCGTTGCCCAGGGAGATAGAGCCAACCATAGTCATCGATCATCACGCGGTACCATCTGGCGAGGTCAAGGCTCGTTACTTGGACGTCACACTCGTCGGCGCGGCCTCGACCCTGCTCACGAACTATGTAAAATATGCGGGCGTCAACGTGGATAGCCCGCTTGCAACAGCGCTCGCGTTTGGTATCCTCACAGATACGGCCGACTTCTCGCGCGGGGCCACGGCGCTTGATTTCAAAGCTTTCGAGTTTTTGTTGCCAAAGGTAAGTTCAGATGTTTTAAGCAAGATACAACACCCAGCGCATTCTCCAGATACGCTCGATGTGCTTTCTCGTGCGATCAAGGCGAGCAAAGTGAAGGGCGGCTACCTCATCTCGAATGTCGGCGATGTCAAGGACAGGGATGCAATATCTCAGGCCGCCGATTATCTTATGCAGCGCGAGGGCGTGATCACCACATTAGTGTACGGCGCAGTCGGAGACACCATCTTCGTTTCAGCGCGAACGAACGATGTCAGAATGAGTATAGGTGAAGTGCTGAAGTCGACTTTCAATGAGATAGGTTCAGCGGGAGGGCACGCGGAGATGGCTGGGGCGCAGATACCGGTGAAGGCCCTTGGTAAGCAGACGGACAAGCGCTCCATCAGGGCCGCGATGGACCGCGAGATAGGTGTCAGGTTTCTAGAAGCCGTCGGCGTCGTCAAGCCAAGGCAACAGCGCAAGAGCAGCAAGTAGTGGTGCGATGGGCTACCTGCAGGATTCGATGCGTGGCTCGCTCACGCAGGAAGAGTTGGAGCTCCTCCCCGCGGGCTTCGATCGGATAGGTAATGTCGTCATTCTAAATTTGCCGCAGGAATTGATTTCAAAATCGGAGGAGATCGCCCGAGCCCTGCTCAATGTCAAGGGTGTGCGGACGGTCGCCTTGAGAACGGAGGCGATAACTGGGAGGGAGCGCAGGCCGCATGTGAAGGTGATAGCGGGCGCCCAGATGACGGAGACCCTGCACAAGGAGAACGGTTGCGTTTTCAAGCTTGATGTTGCGGAGGTGATGTTTTCGGTTGGCAATATCTTCGAGCGAGCGAGGGCAGCGAAGCTCGTGCGACCCGGGGAGGTCATCGTCGACATGTTTGCCGGCGTGGGACAATTCAGCATCCCGATAGCCAAGCATGCAAAACCGAGAAAAGTTTATGCGGTGGAGTTCAGCGAAGTTGCGTACCGCTACCTCCGCGAGAACATCAGGCTGAACTACGTCGGTGACATCGTGGAGCCAAGGCTTGGTGATTGTGCGAAGGTGGCGCCGCTCGGCGTGGCGGATCGCGTGATCATGGGCATACTTCACGTGACGCACGAGTACCTGCCGCTGGCGATGCGCGTGCTGAAGCCGAGCGGAGGCGTGATCCACTATCACGAAAGTGTGCCGAGCAAGCTACGGTTCGAGCGCCCGATAAAGCGCATCACCGAGGCCGTCGAGGGGCGAGATTTTGAGATTCTCGGTCAACGCGTCGTCAAGCGCTACGCACCTGGCGTCGACCACGTGGTCATAGATGTGAGAATAGGACCAGAATTAAAAGGATGAATGAGTAAGGTTGAAGGATAGGTAAAAATGTTTCGCGGAAAGATCGATAAGCGGCAAATGGAACGGGCGATGCGGCAGATGGGAATAAAGACGACCGATCTCGATGGCGTGCGCGAGGTCGTGATAAAACTTTCAGATAAAGAAATCGTGATGCCGAACGCGCAGGTGACGCTGACCGAAATGCAGGGGCAGCGCAACTACCAGATAACAGGCGAGGAGTTCGAACGCAGGCTTGGGCCCGATGTAGCTGAAGAGGATGTCAATCTCGTGATGGAGCAGGCAGGCGTAGGTCTAGAGCAGGCGATGAAGGCGCTGAAGGAAACGGGTGGCGACATCGCGGCCGCAATTTTGAAGCTCAAGCCCAAATAGTCGGCCAAAATAGTTGTTATATATATAACAAATGCTCATTTTTCGGATAATTGTGGCACGTTATCGTCAAATCAGCGCCACGAAGTTGGCTGATTTTTTCCCTAGAGGACCGCTTTTTCGTCGACGTGGCCACCGCAGTACTTCCGTGCGTATGTCGATACCGCCGCGAGCGCATTCTCGACGCGTTCTCGAGACACACCCGGAGCGTTCCAGAGGACCATCAGGACGTTGCTCGTCTCTGGCTTTATCAGCGTCGCTTTCGCATCGCCGAGCGTATACGCGGACAGCAGCTTCTCATCGTCGCGCAAAATTATCTCGTCGAGCTTCGGGCTTACCTTGCGCCCGTCGATCAACTCGAACGACTCGGCCTCTGCAGCGAGCGTCGTGACGACCTGCCCTTTCAAGCGGTCCGCATCGTAGACACCTACAACAACCCAGTTCTCCACCATGGCCAAGAGGCAGGAGTCCACGAGGTTGTTTATCGCCGGGAAGCGGTCATCCAGCGCGCGCCTGAACAGGAACTCAGGGGCGGGGCGGTAGCTCGATGGGTCAGCGCCCATCGCCTTGAAGAAAGCGCGGTATGCCTTCACCTCGGAGATGTCGAGTGCTGGCACCGCACCGTATCTAGCCTTGAGGTCGCTGAATATCTCGCGTTTCCTCTCGACGAGCCCCTCGACGGACGGCTCGATGGTCACGCCGCTCACACGGATGTAGCCCGCGATGAACTCTGGATATTTTTCCCGCACTAGTGAATCAAGCTTCATTTTCAACCTCCTAACCTACTTAGACTATGTTCTTTTTAACCTTCTCTCTAAAATCTTGGTGGTGCACCGGTTGAGGCCATTTCCCAGGTCATTTTACGAGCGCAACCCGGCGCAGGTCGCTCGGGAGCTGCTGGGCAAGGTGCTGGTGCACAGATCGCCGGAGGGCACGACGAGCGGTAAAATAGTTGAGACCGAAGCCTACTTCGGCAGGGGCGACCCGGCGTCCAGGGCGTCGCGCAAGCGCACGAAGCTGAATGAACTCATGTGGTGGCGCGGAGGTTTGGCCTTCATTTATATGGTTCATGCAAAGTGGATGTTCAACGTCACGGCCGAAAGAGAAGGAACACCAGGAGCGGTTTTGATACGGGCGCTCGAGCCGGCAGATGGAATTGAATTGATGAAATCTCGTCGTGGAGTCGAAGATAAAAAATTATTGACTTCGGGTCCGGGCAGATTGACACAGGCGATGGGAATAACCTACGATCATCACAAGCTTGACCTGACCCGCTCGCGAGTTTTGACAGTTCTAGATGACACGTTCACAAATTTTAAGATTGCACGCTCCCATCGCATCGGGGTCAGCGCCGACCTCAAGCAGGAGCTCAGATTTTTCATCCGCGAAAACCCATTCGTATCAAAATAGCTCTGTGGTGCGGGGGAAGGGATTTGAACCCTCGGACCCCTACGGGACCGGACCCTGAATCCGGCGCTTTTGGCCGTGCTCAGCCACCCCCGCAATTAAAAGTTGACATAGTAAGCTTTAATTTTACTAAGAAAAGCCTTATGAAAGAGATAATCAACAGGGATTGGGATATATATGGCCTTCGACATAAGCATCGAAAGTATCGTCATCTGGATAGTGATGCTCCTGGTCATCAGCCTCGTCTTCAGCTATTTCACCCCACAGATGCTCACGCTACAATCGCGCATGGTAATCGGGCAGGTTCGAAAGTCCGTCAACGAACTCGAAGCCTGGGCGAAAGAGGGCAGAAAAGTCGCTCTTGGGGCGATAACGAAGCATGGGCGACCGAAGCGGGATGTGGCGAACGAACTCGACAATTTTCTGGAGTTCTTCATGATCGAGCCGGTCCATGAAGACCCAGTTGGCGTCATAAACAGGCTCGACCACGTACTCGATGTGCGCAATAAACGCTTCGAGGGAGCGGTCGCAAAAATGGCCCCGAAGGCCGACTCGGAGTCCGCGGCGAACATCGAAATGGTCATAGAGGGGGCCATGGCAAATAACTGGATATTTCGCGTGGTGCGGCACCTGATGTTGCTCGCTGAGAAGACCAAGAGCTACCAGATCACCATGATCCTCCAGATGCAGATGCCCATCCTGAAGGAGTACGCGAAGGCCTATTTAGAAGCCACAAAAACTTTCGTGACTGGGAAGCCCATCGGAGACGGGCTTGGGGCCATGGTCGCGACGAAGCTCATCGGGAACTCCCCGTGCAAAGAGCCCATCGAGGACACCGTCTACGCCGAAACCAAACTTGATGGACGAAAGTTGCTTATCGTGAAAGCCAAGGGCCCAGGAGGGAGGGTCGGAAAACCCGGCAAATTGATCGAGTACCTCGTCAAACGTCGAAAAGTCAACCGCATCATAATGATCGACGCCGCCCTGAAGCTGGAGGGAGAGCCAAGCGGCCAAGTGATAGAAGGCGTCGGCGCAGCGATAGGAGGTCCGCCCACCGAGAAGTACAAGATAGAGGAAGCTACTGTCAAGGGCAAGATACCTGTGGATGCTATTGTCGTCAAGGAGTCGTTCAAAGAGGCCATCACCCAGCTCAACCGACGCTTGGCCAAGGCCACCGATGCTACCGTCGAACGTGTGAAGCAGGCGATCCGCGAGCGCACCAAGCCCGGCGATGTGGTGATCGTGGCAGGCATAGGCAACACCATCGGCATCGGCCAAAAGGAGAAGGAGCTGCCAAAAGAATTTCCAGTGCCGAAAGAGGAAAAGGGAGAGATAGCATCGGACAGGCTGCTCTTCCGTTAGCTGCGGTTGCTTTTTATCGATGAAATTCAATTAACTTTAAAAGAGGAAATGTCATGCGTCATTACAAACACATCGACGAAATTCAGAAAGCGATGTGGAATCCAGAGCTGATCCGAAACATCGGCATCGTCGCCCACGTCGACCACGGCAAGACCACGCTCACGGACAGCTTGGTCGCTGCATCCGGCATCATAAGCTTCGAGCTCGCCGGCGAGCAACTCTTCACCGACTTCCTGGAGATCGAACAGCAGCGCGGCATAACCGTGCAGACATCTGCCGTCAGCCTGTCGCACAACCATGAGGGTCAAGAATACGTTATCAACCTACTCGACACCCCCGGGCACGTCGATTTCACGGGCGACGTCGCGCGGGCGATGCGGGCGATAGACGGCGCCGTCGTTGTGATGGATGCCGTGGAAGGAATAATGCCCCAGACAGAGACCGTCGTCAGGCAGGCGTTGCGCGAGCGGGTTCGGCCCGTGCTCTTTATCAACAAGGTGGACCGCCTGATAGATG
>CAZLQN010000044.1:0-6900 GCA_964561735.1 Hadarchaeota archaeon (SeqCode)
TAAGCGAGTATATTCTTTAAAACGGGGGATGAAGAAATGAAAAGAAATGCAAATGCAATAAATGTTATTAACAGAGCTTCAACAGCGGCAAACATTAAAATAAAAGAGATCATGACAAAAAACGTTGTTACGATCGGGACAGAGGAACCTGTGTTCAATATGGTGAAAAAAATGATAAAGAGTGATGTTGAGTGCGTACCGGTAACAAGGCTTGGAAAACTCCGAGGATTGATTACTTTTCGCGATATCATAAGAAAAGTTATCTACAATCAAAAAGATCCTAAAAAAGTCGAAGCTAAGGATATAATGACTAAATCCTTGATGACGTGTACCCCTGATTCAACGGTAATAGAAGTTGTAAAGCTGATGAAAAATAAAAAGTTAAGAAGAATCCCAGTTATTGACAAAAATAAGAAATTAGTTGGACTTGTAACAAATTTTGATTTGGCCATATTGGGTTGGGATACGGAATAACTTAAAAGCTAAAATTTAACTATCTGCATCGAAATTCATACGTAAATTTTATGTGGTCACCCGCGTAATGGAATCAATAATTTATGTGCAAAGCCTTTGGGTGGAGGCAATATTTAAAGAAAAACCAAACTCGATTTATTGTTCTAAAAGTGGTTCATGGACCGTCCCGCGCACTATCATTCTCGCGATATGAAAAATTCACCCACTCATAAAACTAAATATATCTGGTGCCGAAATCTTTTAGGAGGCTGGTGAATGAAACTTCGCAGCAGGGAAGTTGTCGCAGGCCTGGAGAGCCTGCCGCGCCGCGCACTCTTGAAGGCGGATGGTTTAACAGATGCAGATCTGGAACGTCCGTTGATAGCGATCGCAAACTCATACAACCAAGTCGTCCCCGGGCACCTGCACCTGGGCGAGCTGGCGAAGGCAGTTGCATCAGGCATACGTTCGGCTGGCGCGACGCCGCTAGAGTTCAACACCATCGGCATCTGCGACGGGATAGCCATGGGCACGAAGGGCATGTGCTATTCTCTGCCATCGCGCGAGGTGATAGCCGACAGTTTAGAATTAATGTTGGAGGCCCACCGCTTCGACGCCGTCGTGGCGGTAGCGAGCTGCGACAAGATCGTGCCGGGCATGCTGATGGCCCTCGGGCGGGTGAACATTCCTTCAATAATGCTTACAGGTGGACCGATGATGCCGGGCGAGTGGCAGGGGCAAAAAATAGATTCGATAAGTGCATTCGAAGCCGTCGGCGCCGTCAAGGCGGGCATGATGAGCGAGCGCGAGGCGAGGGAGATAGAGGCCCGGTGCTGCCCCGGCTGCGGCTCGTGCGCCGGCCTTTTCACGGCCAACACAATGGCGTGCCTGACCGAGGCGATGGGCATGAGCCTGCCCGGCGTCGGCACGGCGCACGCTGTGGATATGAAGAAGACGAGGCTGGCCAAGCAGACCGGCAGGCAGGTGGTCGAGCTCCTCCGCCGCGGGATAAGGCCGAGAGACATAATGACGCGCGCGGCGTTCGATAATGCGATAATAATGGACCTCGCCATAGGCGGTTCGACGAACACCGTGCTCCACCTGCCGGCGATCGCACACGAAGTAGGAATAAAGCTCAGCCTCGACGTCTTCGACAGGATGAGCAGGAGGGTTCCAAACATATGCAACTTGCGCCCGAGCGGCGAGCACACGATGCTCGATTTGGAGCGCGCAGGCGGGGTGCCGGCGGTGATGAAGCGGTTGGGCAAGCTGATGAGGAGCAGCCCGCTCACCGTCACGGGGCGCAGGGTCGGGGACAATTTGAGGTTTGCGAAGTTCTACGACTCCGACATCATAAGGCCGTTAAAGAGGCCGTACCATCGCGAGGGCGGGATAGCGATCTTGTACGGAAACATAGCGCCGAAGGGAGCGGTCGTGAAAACTGCCGGCGTTCCCCAGGGCATGATGCACCGCAAGGGTCCAGCGCGGGTCTTCGACTGCGAGGAAGATGCACTCAAAGCGATCATGGGAAAGAGGATCAGGCGAGGCGATGTCGTCGTCATCCGCTACGAGGGGCCAAAGGGAGGGCCGGGCATGCGAGAGATGCTGGCTGCGACCTCAGCTATCGCCGGCATGGGCCTGCTGGATTCCGTGGCGCTGGTGACGGACGGCAGGTTCTCGGGTGGAACTCGCGGCGCCTGCGTAGGGCACGTTTCCCCGGAGGCAGCCGAAGGTGGGCCGATAGCTGTGGTGCGGAACGGTGATAAAATAATGATCGACATCAAGCACCGAAAGCTTGAATTGTTGGTCCCAGACTCGGATATCAAATTGAGGCTCTCCAGATTCAAGAAGCCGGAGCCGCGAGTCAAAAAAGGATATCTTGCGCTCTACTCGCGCACTGTCAGCTCGGCGGCCGAAGGCGCGATTCGTCGGTGATCACATGGGCATGACGATAACTGAAAAAATTTTTGCTCGGGCGTCCGGGAAGAACCGAGTCTCTCCTGGGGAGATAGTGGAGGCTAAGATCGATGCTGCGATGATACACGACCTCACCGGTCCTTTAGTCATCCACGTGTTTCAGGAGATAGGCGCCCATAAGGTTTGGGACCCCAGCAAAATTGTTATGGTCGCTGATCATCAGGTTCCGGCAAATTCGGTGGACGCGGCGCAGAATCACATGCTGTTGAGGAAGTTCGCCTCCGAGCAGAAGGTTCAAAACTTTTACGATATTTTCGAGGGCATATGCCACCAAGTCCTCCCCGAGAAAGGGTTTGCGCTGCCAGGACGTTTAATCGTGGGGGCCGATTCGCACACGACGACATATGGGGCACTCGGATGTGTTTCGGCGGGCGTGGGCGCAACCGACATGGCCGCTGTCTTCGCAACTGGAAAATTGTGGTTCCGCGTCCCCGAAAGCGTCAAGATAGTGGTGGAGAAAAAACTGCCGAGGCGGGTGATGGCGAAGGACTTGATTTTGAAAATAATCGGAGATTTGGGCGCGGAGGGTGCGAACTATCGCGCTGTGGAATTCACGGGTCGAGGCATGCGCAACATCACCATGGACGGACGCATGACGATGTGCAACATGGGGGTGGAGATGGGGGCGAAGAACGCGATTGTACCCGCAGACGGGGTAACGAGGAAGTACCTCGCAGGTCGGGCTAAGCAGCGCTACAGTACGGTGCGCAGCGATTCGGATGCTCAATACGTAGAAACGCACAAATACGATTTGTCCGAACTCGAACCGCAAGTCGCGTGCCCACATAGCGTGGACAATGTGAAGCCGGTAACTAAAATTGGAAAAGTAGAAATCGACCAAGCGTTCTTGGGCAGCTGTACCAACGGAAGGATGGAAGATTTGGAGGCCGCGGCCACGATCCTCAAGGGTAAGAAGGTCAACCGGCGCGTGAGATTAATCGTGTCTCCCGCTTCTAGAGATATCTACAGAGAAGCGCTCGATGCAGGCATCATCAGGATACTCGTGGAGGCGGGGGCGCTGGTCGAAGCGCCTTGTTGCGCGGCCTGCATGGGTGCCCATATAGGAATTCTTGGCCCCGGCGAGGTTTGTGTATCATCATCGAATAGAAACTTCCGCGGGAGGCAGGGTAGTCCTGAGTCGAAAGTTTACTTGGCCTCGCCAGCGACGGTTGCCGCGTCCGCGATAAAAGGGGTAATAACTGATCCAAGGGATGTATGATGGCGCGCGTTTGGGTATTTGACAACAACATAAGTACAGACGACATAATCGCCGGCCGCTATCTGCCCAAGTTCGAGGCGAGCAAGGACCCGAGTTGGCTGGCCGCGCACGTGATGGAAAATATTGCCCCGAGTTTTGCATCCAAGGTGGGCAAGGGTAACGTCATCGTCGCCGGCAGAAATTTTGGATGTGGCTCCAGCCGCGAGGAGGCCCCGATTGCTTTGAAGGCAGCGGGCATCTCAGCTGTCGTGGCAGAATCTTTCGCGAGGATTTTCTATCGTAATTCGATCAACCGAGGATTACTGGTGCTGACCTGTCGAAGTGTGCGGAAAAATTTCAAGTCAGGCGATAATATTGAAATTAATATGAAAAATGGTATTGTCCGCAACAGGAGTATAAATAAGGTCTTCAAATTCGAACCGCTCCCCAACTTCATTCTAAATATACTCAACGCAGGGGGATTGGTTCGACACCTGAAACAAACAATCGGTAAGAAAAACAGATGACGACACAATCTCTTGACAAAAATATAAGCGAGCTGTGATAGGATAGTTTAAGATTTGTGAGACGATGGGAGCCGATAAAATAGATTTCGAAAGTATTGAAAAACGCAGGCGCGAATACATCGAAAAAGTGCTGAGCCTCAGCTCAAGGGAATACGACCCCGAGCAGTGGGAAAAACTCAAAAATTTGGTGTACGAGCCGCGCAAGCTGGGCGTGGACGTGGTCATCGACGACGCCACGCTGAGGGAAGGGCTCCAGATGGCCGGGATGACGAGCCCTAAACCAGTCGATGAATGTCATATCGCTCGTTTGCTCAGGGAAATGGGCGTGGAAAGGATAGAGCTCATCATGTATTCCAAGACCGACCAAGAAGCGATAAAATTGATGCAGAAAGATGGCATGGGCGACATGCTAGCCGCCTGGTGCAGGGCCGCGACGGAGGATATCGACCTCGCGCTGAAGCTGGGTTTCAAGCAGGTGGGCATCTCTCATCCAGTTTCATTCATACACTTTGTAAAGTGGCCAGAAACACATTTGCAAGATCTGGTGAAGAGGGTCACGGACACGGTAGAGTACGCGAAAAAACATGGATTGAAGATATTCGTCCATGGCGAGGACAGCACGAGGGCCGACTGGGATTTTGAGAAAGCGTTCATAAATTCTATAGCCGATGCCGGCGCGGATGTTTACAGGGTATGCGACACGATAGGTAATGGTTCGTCCGATCCCGAAGCTCCTTTGCCTTACGGAATTCCGGAAAAAATCAAACGGATAAAGGATGAGACCAAGATTCCACACGTTGAGATTCACACGCACGATGACTTGGGCAATGCTGTGGAAAATACAATGGCGGCCATCAGAGCGGCGTCTGGTCTGTACGACAAGATTTACGCGAGCACGACTTTCCTCGGCATCGGCGAGCGCTCCGGAAACGCGGAGACCGAGAAAATCATGCTGAATTGCTACATGCAGTTCGGCATCAAAAAATGGAATTTGAAGTCCATGCGAGAGCTTGCGCTCTTCATCAAATCTTCCACGAACTTTCATTTACCAACGAACAAGGCTATAGTCGGTGATTCAGCATTCTCGCACGAGTCTGGCATCCACCTTCATGGAATAGAGAGGCTTCCACTGACATACGAAATATTTCCTCCGGAGTTGGTCGGCCAGACTAGGACGATCGTCATTGGAAAAAGATCTGGAAAGCACGGTGTGAAACTGAAGTTGGAAGAAATTTTGAAACAGCGCGTCGATGAAAATGACCCAAGATTCGGTCAGCTTTTGGACATCATCAAGGATAAATTCAAGGGGCAGAGGAGGCAGCCGGTGAAGGACGAGGAGTTCAAGCGGTACGCGCGCAGCGTCGGGTTCGAGATAGAGGAGAAGATCGGTGATTCTCGTGAGTGAAAAAACAGTCACCCTGATCCCCGGTGACGGTATCGGTCCAGAAGTAGTCGCGGCAGCGAAAAAATGCATAGAGGCCACGGGCGTCCAAATTCGGTGGGAAGAGGGGGAGGCCGGGGAAATCGCCATGAAAAAATACGGCACCCCCCTGCCGGAATCGGTGCTCGAGTCCGTCCGCAAGAACGGGGTCGCGCTCAAGGGCCCAATAACTACGCCGATCGGCACGGGATTTCGAAGCGTGAATGTGGCCCTGAGGAAGGAGCTCGACCTCTACGCGTGCGTGCGGCCATGTAAGTGGTACGCGGGAGTTCGCTCGGCGTACCCGAACGTGGACCTCGTGGTCGTGAGGGAGAATACCGAAGACCTGTACGCAGGGATCGAGTTCGAAAGTGGGGCCGCCGAAACGATAGAATTCATCGATTTCGTGCGGGAAAAGAAAAAGGCGGAAATTAGGCCCGACGCGGGGATAAGCTTGAAGCCGATTTCTCGCTCCGCGTCCGAGCGAATCGTGCGCTTCGCGTTCACATACGCCAAGAAAAACGGGCGCAAGAAAGTCACCGCCGTGCACAAGGCCAACATAATGAAGTATTCGGATGGCGTCTTTTTGGATGCGGCCCGCAGAGTGGCGCAGGAGTTTCCAGAAATCGAGTTCGAGGAGCGGATAGTGGACAACATGTGCATGCAGCTCGTGCAGAAGCCACGCCTGTACGACGTGATAGTCGCGCCGAACCTGTACGGGGATATAATCTCAGACCTCTGCGCTGGCCTCGTGGGCGGGCTTGGCATGGCGCCGAGCGCAAACATCGGCGACAAAACCGCAGTCTTTGAGCCAACTCACGGCAGCGCGCCAAAGTACGCGGGATTAAACAAGGTCAACCCCGCGGCAACAATCCTCTCTGGCGCGATGATGTTGCGTCACTTGGGTGAAGAAAAGGCAGCAAAAAAACTGGAGAGCGCCGCCGCCAGCGTAATTGCAAAAGGGAAATTTGTGACCTACGACCTAAAAGAGGACCCCAAAGATCCATCCGCAGTTGGCACCAGCGGAATGGCCGACGCTATTGTAGATGCAATGAAAGTTTGAGCTGGGATATTTTCGGCAATGGGTGCTTGGGTCTGTTCCTGAACATAGCGAGCCGATCGCACGCCTATGGTTCTACGCCTACCAAACTTCCTAGCCCCCAAGTAGCTGGCAATCGTTAACGAGCACACGAATCCCACAGTTATCGCGAGGATGATTATCTGGCTAAGGAAGCGCAGGCATGGTAGTGAACCCACGAAAGCAAATACGGATGCCAGCAACCGCGCGGAGAATTTCGCAGCGCCGCCGAAATTTTCATGATTGA
>CAZLQN010000045.1:0-5121 GCA_964561735.1 Hadarchaeota archaeon (SeqCode)
TCACCAATTGCTATTTCTAAAATGTATAAATGATTGTAAAAGCAGCTATTTTTGGCCGCATGAATTTCGTGCTCTCGTCTTCATACATCTTTCTGATAACTCAACGCACCACTTTTTAAGCACAGCACATCTTTAATATGCCGCGTTCCTATAATCATTGGTGATTCGTCTGCGTATACTAGCTGTCGCGGACTTTCACGGGCAGCCAGACGCTAGCAACAAACTACTGAAGCTCTTGGAACGCGGTTACGATTGCCTTCTGATAATCGGGGATATCACAAATTTTGGCCCGCTGAGCGCCGCCGAGGATCTTTTGGGCAGGGTGAAGGCTGTTGGCATACCGACCCTAGCTGTCCCGGGAAACTGCGACCCAAAGCAGATACTGGAAGTTTTGGACAAGTATGGCGTGAACCTCCACGGCAAGTGCGTGGAACTCGACGATATCCTTTTCGTAGGATTTGGCGGCTCTAACTTGACACCATTCAGCACACCTTTTGAATTCCAAGAGACGGAGATACAGGAGGAGTTGAACAAGTTAACGTGCGCCAGTGGTAAAAAAATGGTGCTCGTCACCCACGCACCACCCTTCGACACTCGTGTGGATTTGACGGCATCCGGTCTACACGTAGGCAGCAAGAGCATCAGGCAGTTCATAGCGGAAAAGCAACCGTTGTTATCTGTCTGTGGGCATGTCCATGAGGCTAGAGGTATAGACAAGATAGGTAATACCCTCGTTGTGAACTCTGGGCAGATAAGCAAGGGTTTCGCTACTGAAATAGAGATAGATGGTGGCGTTCGCGCGACTCTGCTTGGCCCATAGAGATTGGCGAGTCGATGGTCAAGAGCAGAAAAAAGAAGCGTTTTGAGAGGCGGGCTATTTATTGCCCAAAATGTGGCTCGGACAAGCTCAAATGGGTGTTGCCTCAGCTTTGGTCGTTTTACGATTGCGCTAACTGTGGATACCGCGGTACATTGGTCGTCGAAGATGGCGAATTGGCCGAAAAAATAAGAAATAAATGGAAATCTAAATGACGCCGGTCGCCTTCGCGAGCCGTTCAGCCGCTCGCTTGCTCAGTCCTTTGCTGAGGATAGTGTAGCGCTCTGGCCTTATTTTATGTGCGATGGTCAGAGCCTTCACGACATGTTTTGCAGGGATCCCGAGCCCTCGTGCATTCGTAGGACAACCTATTGTATGCAGGGCGTCGCGGATTGCTTCCCAGTCATCGCCGTGTATGTACATCATCATTATCGCGCCAACGCCGCATTGCTCGCCGTGCAGTGCTGGTTTTGGGGTGACGAGGTTCAGGGCGTGGCTGAAGAGGTGTTCAGAGCCGCTCGCTGGGCGGCTACTTCCAGCGATGCTCATGGCCACACCGCTACTTATCAATGCTTTGACAACCTTGCGTACGCTTTCCTCGCTGTGCCGCCTGATGATGTCGGCGTTCTCCATGATGAGCTGTGCGCTCATCAGCGATAGGGCAGCGGCGTACTCGCTGTATGGCTCACCCTTCAGGCGGTGTGCGAGCTGCCAGTCTTTGACCGCCGTCATATTTGCAACGAGATCCCCACATCCGGCTGCAAGGAGGCGGTGAGGGGCGCGTTTAATCACTAGGGTGTCAGCTATGACAGCTATCGGGGCCTGGGCCTCGATCGACGTGGGCTTCTTTCCACCTTTTATCGAAGCTCGGGAGGAAGCTATGCCATCGTGCGATGCGGCCGTAGGAACGCTGACGAACGGTCTGCCCGCGTAGAAGGACGCGAGCTTTGCTACATCTATACATTTCCCACCGCCGACCCCGAGCAGGAAATCAATCCTCTTTTTCTCGACGAGTTTTTGGACGTTTTTCACTGTTTTGATGTCAGCTTCCTTGATCAACACGTATCTCGAGTTGAAGCCGACCCTCCTGAGGGAGCGGCCAACGTCCTCCCCAGCCAGCTTGAGCGTAGTCGAGTCTGAGATGATGAGTGCCCGTTTACCTAGTTCCAGTTTTTTGCAAACTTCCGCAACATGTTTTAAGACATGTGGCCCCATCCAAACCTCGCGCGGCAGCTCCATGCGTTTAGGTTCCTTCATTCCATGACCATCAAAACTTATTACTAAACCTTTAAATATGCGCGATTGAATTTCTTATTGCTGCTTTTGATGCGGCATCTATCCGTTTGAGGTGTAGACTTGGAGAAAGAACAGAGATATCTTGAGGGGACGACGACGGTAGCGCTGGCTTGTAGAGATGGTGTAGTCCTCGCCACAGATACGAGAGCCACCGCTGGTTACCTTGTCGCCAGCAAGATTGCGCGCAAGGTCTACCAAATAACCGAAAATATAGGCATGACGGTCGCTGGAGGCGTGGCTGACACTCAAAACTTGGTGAACATCCTTCGCGCCGAGGCTCGATATTTTAGCCTGCGAGAGGGTATGCCGATAGGTACGCGGGCTGCTGCGCAGTTGACCGCCAACATACTTCATGCGTACAGTTTTAACCCATACCTAGCGAACCTCCTAATCGCGGGTTTAGATGAGGATGGGTCGCAGATATTTTTCTTGGATCTCGATGGTTCAATGACTGAAGAAAAAATGGCTTCAATAGGCTCTGGCTCCCCAGTGGCGTATGGTGTGCTGGAGAACGAGTTCAAGGAGGGCGTGTCTGTCAAAGACGCTTTACATGTGGCTGTCAAGGCGATAAAGACGGCAATGAAGAGGGACATCGCTACTGGCAACGAGGTAATGCTTGCTGTTATCACTGAGAAGGGATACAAGGAGTTCTCCCAAGCGGAGATCAAGAAAATAGCTGCATGATCTTAAACTAAGCCTTTATCAAAAAAGTTGGTTTGTATGGCTACAGAGGAACTCCTAGCTGAGATAAAGCGGATTGTGCGAGAACAAACTCCATTTGCTAGCTCCATCTCGGATGTGGATTTTGAGGGGCCGAGAGTAGTGTTTTATTGCAAAAACCTTGACCTGCTTATAGAGGACGGGGACGCGGTAAAGGAGCTCGCCAGAAAGATTCGCAAGCGGATAACGCTTCGCCCAGACCCATCTATCTTGACAGATCCCGAGACTGCGGAGAAGGATATCAGGGCACTTGTTCCAGAGGAGGCCGGAATAACAGACGTGATCTTCAGCCAAGATATCGGTGAGGTGATGATAGAAGCCCAAAAGCCGGGGATAGCGATCGGCAAGGGCGGTGCACTGCTCAGACAGATAATGAAAAAAGTCAGCTGGACCCCGAGGATAGTGCGTGCCCCACCCATCCAATCCGATATCGTTAGGGGGATACGCTACTCAATAATTAAAGCGGGAGCGGATCGAAGGGACATTCTACGCAAGATCGGCAGGCGCATCCACCGCGAAGCAAAGTCGAAGAGCGAGTGGGCGCGGATTTCGACGCTCGGAGGCTCACGCGAGGTTGGTCGATCAAGCTTCCTCCTGCAGACCCCTGAAAGTAAGATATTGATGGATTGCGGCGTCAACGTCGCATCCGAGGACCGAGCTTTTCCACACTTGGAGGTCCCTGAGCTCAGGATACAGGAGCTCGACGCGGTCATAATCACGCATTCTCACCTCGACCACATGGGCTTCGTCCCGTTCCTATACAAATATGGGTTTGAAGGCCCGGTGTACTGCACGCCTCCAACGCGTGACTTGGCGGCGCTTCTGCAACTGGATTATGTGGACATCGTCGAGAGGGAGGACAAACCGTTGCCGTACGACAAGAAAGATATCAAGAATTTTATCCAACATGTTATCACGCTGGACTACGGAGATGTCACCGACATATCGCCCGACGTCAGGATAACATTCCATAATGCTGGCCATATCTTGGGTTCGGCGATAACGCATGTCCACATAGGTGAAGGATTGTACAACCTCGTCTACACGGGCGATATAAAATTTGATAGGACTCGACTCTTCTCGCCAGCTGTCTACTCTTTTCCGCGTCTTGAGACTCTTATACTGGATAGCACTTATGGGGGGGCAGATGATATCCAGCCCAACAGGTCGGATGCGGAGAAGGAGTTTATCAAAATTGTCATGGATACCGTTAAGCGTGGCGGGAAGACCATCGTGCCAGTTTTCTCTGTGGGGCGCGCTCAGGAGATGATGATTTTGCTCGAGGATTGCAAGCGCAAGGGAATCTTTGACGGCGCACCAGTTTACTTAGATGGCATGATTTGGGAGGCGACCGCAATTCACACAGCTTATCCCGAGTATCTTTGTCCGGACCTGCGCGATCAGATTTTGCATCAGGGGTTGAATCCTTTCCTGTCGGATATGTTTGTGCGAGTCGCCAATTCAGATCAACGAGCGCAGGCCATTGAGGGTGAATCTTCGGTGATTTTGGCGACGGCTGGAATGATGACTGGCGGCCCTGTGATCGAGTACTTCAAAACTTTAGCTCCAGACCCGCGCAACAGCCTAGTATTCGTCGGCTATCAGTCAGAGGGCTCGCTCGGCCGCAAGATTCAGAAGGGCTGGAGGGAGTTGCCGCTCAGGGGCGCTGGCGGAAGGGCTGAGGAAGTGAAGGTGAACATGAGCATACATACTGTAGATGGGTTCAGCGGTCACTCCGACCGTGCACAGCTGCTAAACTACGTGCGTCGGATCAACCCGAGGCCAGAGCGCGTGATATGCTGTCACGGTGAGGATACGAAGTGTATGGATCTAGCGAGTGCAATTCACAAGCTCTTCAGAATGGAGACGAGGGCGCCGCACAACCTTGAAACCATCAGGCTATGTTAGCCCGTTCGAGGGCGTCCGTATCGCCAATTTTCAATGACTTCAGCTCGCGTTGGTCGAGGGCCCGTTTTTTAACTCGTTCGTCGACGATTGCGCTGTTGCCAAAAGGGTCTGTAATTATCAGTTTCACTTTTAACCTACCCTTCCGAATGGCCCGAATTTTTTTCAAAAGATTTTTGCCGCGTTCACGCTTTTTTGGTTCGGCTTTTTTGATGGCAAGTTTCAATGTGGATTGAATTCTGTCGAGCACGCCCTCAACGTTCGAAACATAGCCCTCGCTCGCTGGCCCTGGTTTTATTGTCACGCCGAGCTCTGGTATTTCCACGATCCCTGTGCTTGATTTCACTACTCTGACCGTCATATCCGCTTCCGAAGAAATTACG
>CAZLQN010000045.1:5131-6883 GCA_964561735.1 Hadarchaeota archaeon (SeqCode)
CTCTTGGCGCGGCGGCTCGTGTTCACCGAGGCACATGACATCCGCGTGTTTGAATTTGCACGCGCTACAGTTCAAAGAGGTGCTCATAATTTCACCAAAATAGGGGATGTTGTCGACCCGCCCCTTCATGTGAAAAGTTCCAGCAGCTCCGCAGATGGGACAGCACTTGATTGGGAGGGTGAACTCCCTCTGTTGCATCTGGAGCACCTTAAAACTAGACCCCGGACTCCTTGAATAGAATGCGCACGAATTTTGGGGTGGCTAGGACCTTGGTTTCTGTAAGCCTGCCGACATCGCCACCTATGCCTTGGCAGATGCCTTTGAGCTGATCTATAGCACGCTTGAGGTCAGCGGGGTCCTGCTCCATGAGCGAAGTGATATCTATGATCACGATGTTGCCTACCCGCAGCTCGTTCGCCACACCCTGCACATCCGCGAGGCTCTGCATGGCCATGCTTTTGACGAATATCGGTTCGATCTCAGAAATTTTCTTGGCCACGGCTGCCTCCTCAACTTCAAATGTAGGGACTTCCTGAGCGACCTCTTCAGCTTGCCCTGGCGTTTTTCTGCGTAAACGATCAAGTATTCCCATTTTCACCCTCCACTGCCAAATGGGCGGTGGCTCTCTTTATATTTAACTCTTTTCAAAGATAGCTACCAAAAATTAGTGGTTGTCGATTTTACACAGAAAGTTTCCATATGTCGTCTCCGACATGGTGCAAATTTTTGATTACTCGCCCCTTCAGCCCCTTCATAGATTTACTCTCGACTAGTGCTGAGCCGATGGCGAGCGCCTTGCCGTGGCGCTCGTCGACCACCACCACGCATTCGCCGGTTTGGATGTTTTCGGCAGCCGAAACTACGCCCGGGGCCATGATATCAGCGCCGCCAGCCACGTGTGGTACGGCTCCCATGTCCACGACCACGCGCTTCATCGGAATTTTGTCCTCAGAAAAAAGGGTCGGGAACAAGCCATCGGGTGACTTGAATGCCACTGGTTTGCCTTTCACAAGTAGAACTTCGCGACCATCTTGTAACTCAACTATCTCTACGATGCCATTCAATAGTTTATCAGCTGCAGCTCCAAATTTTTGGACAAGCTCACCACGCATCTGTTTGAGCAGAGCTTTTCGCGGAGAGGATCTTCGTCTGGTCGACATCACGCTAAAAAAGGCGCGATACACTTAAATACGCAGCTATCAATTGGTTGATGATTTTCATGACTTCGCAGCGGCCTCTGGACGTACTGAACCGGGCATTGGGATCCTCGGTGCTTGTGAGCATCAAAGGCGGCAAAGAATTTCGAGGTAAGCTCAGCGGTTTTGACGTGCATATAAATTTGGTGCTCGAAGATGCCGAGGAGATACAGGGCGGGCAGAGCTTGAAGAGATACGGCACGATGATTATCCGCGGCGACAACGTCGTCTTCATCTCGCCGGCTGGGTGAGAGTTTGGTCAAGGGAACTTTTTCGATGGGCAAGCGCCACAAGGTCATGCACATACGTTGCAGACGCTGTGGCAGGAGAGCTTTTCATGCGCAGAAAGGTGTGTGTGCGGCTTGTGGCTACGGTAGGTCTCGCCGGATCACTCGCTACAAATGGAAGGTCAAGAAAATCCAGGGTGTGCGGCTTCGTTAGTTGGCGTTTATTCAACTTTGGACAATTGTAAAATCTCTTAAGCTTAAGCGACAACTTCATTTTTGGTGGGCCGGTGGCGAAGCCTGGTATCGCGTCCGCTTGGCATGCGGAAGGG
>CAZLQN010000046.1:0-6779 GCA_964561735.1 Hadarchaeota archaeon (SeqCode)
ATGACGGTGTTCTGCATGGATATGGCACGCTGGCTTTTGAACTCGGAACCTGTGTCGTTGTACGCAACGATCAAATGGCAAGACCTGTCGCAATTTGGTACCCTAGGCTACACGGTGGTGAACGTGATCAAATTCGAGAACGAGGTTACATGGGTCAATGAATTCAGCGGCAGCGTCACATCATCAATGGGTCCTCCCGTGAAGATGGAAGTCATCGGTGAAAAGGGGAACGCCGTAGTAGTAGATGGTCCCGAGAAGGTAATCCTCACCACGGAGAAAGAAGAACATCGAAAATGGTCTTTTGATATAACTCGGCCTGAGAGGTGGGGCCATAAACCACAGGACGAATATTTCATCAAATCGGTGGTACTCGGGAACGAGGAACCAATCGTGAATTTGCAGGATGCAAAAAAGGCGCTGAAAATGTCGTTGGCCATCTTGGAATCATCTAAAACTAATGGGGCAGTCTACTTCGATGGGTTTAAGTGAAACAATTCTTGCTCAACCACAACTTAAAAGCGTATATAGAATGTGAGCCTATATTTTTCAGGTGATTTTATGAAGGTTACTTGGTGTAAAAACATAGAAGATCTCATCAACATAGCTAGGATGCAGGGCTGGCTATTTCACTACAACCACAAGGGCAAGCATTATTATTACCTGTACGAGGGGACAAGAGCGGAAGACAACATTTGCGTGGCCATCGAGGTCAAAGTGCCGATAAAAGAGAAATACGTGTCGATAGACGAGGATGGCAAACTCTCCGTCTCCGACAAACCCATAATGCCGGCTTGTGCGCGCATCACGGAAGTGGCGAAGGACGAGTTGTTCGAAGGGCTCGTGAGTAGTCAGCGCTGAAGGCTCAGGAGAGCTACTTTTTCCAGCACTAACTCTTCGATTGGTGCAATCCCCAGTTCTTTTTTTGATATGTCAAAGGCTTTCACCAGCGTGGAAATCTTTTTAGGATTCACATCGAGGACCTTGTCATCGCGATGCAGGTTCAGCTCGCGCAGGGTTTCCGTCTGCGCACGTTTCACATCTTCTCGGCTTTTACCGATCGTCAAAATTGCCACACGATTACACCCCTTGCGCACACCAACTCTTTCGAATGCTCGAACTATCTGTCGCAGGCCAGATGCCCAACATACGAGTTCGATGTTTAGGGATTCGGCAAAATTCATACGCGTGACCTGCACAGTGAGCGCGAGTTTGGCGGCATGGACCAAGTGTTTCTTACCGGCGATGCGGTCGGCGTCGAAAATTTGACCGATCGTCTGTGATCTCTTGTCGATGGTTGCCAAAGTTTTCAGCATGGCGTCGATGTCTCGCACGTCGGCCAGCGCACCCATGACGCCCACGATTCTTTTTCCAAATGCACCTTTCAGCCCGAACAAGTGAAGCCCAAGTAGAACTGGCATCGCTTTGTTTTAAAACATGGCTAAGGCTTTAAAGCGTCACATCAAAACTAAAACAGTGATGAGATGCAACCAGCGTACAAAATCAAGATCGAAGATATCGTGAAGGGCCAATTCGTGCGCTCCGCTGAGGGTGGGGAGCCCGACTATCTAGCCACGCCCTGGGGACAACATATTTCGCGCGCGCGCGTGATAGGCACGATCGTCGACAAGTACGTGAGCGAAGACCAGAGCTACGCTGCGCTGCGCATCGACGACGGCAGCGAAACCATCCGTCTCAAGTCTTGGAGGCAGGATATATCTAAAGTTGCGAACATCAACGTCGGTGACCTTGTCGATGTTATTGGGAGGGTTCGAGAATATGGTGGAGAAACCTACCTCGTGCCAGATGTTATCGTCACGGTGAGCGACCCGAATTGGGAAATCGTGAGGGAACTGGAGATCCTAGGAGCGCGGAAGCAGCTATTCAAGGAGGGCAAGCGTCCTCAAATCAAGAAGGTTGAGCCGCAGGTGAGAATATTGGAGGTGGAGGTGCCTCCGCAGGTGCAGGTGGGAAGCATCGAGGGAGAAGTAGAGGAGCTGGAGGAGGAGCCTCTCCCAGAGGTTCCGGACGACGTGAAGAAAAAAGTCCTGATGGCGTTCGACAAACTTGATAAAGGCGAGGGGATTTCACCAACCGACATATCAGCCGAGCTGAATTTGACGCAAGATTTGGTGGACGATGCGATGCGCGTCTTGATAGCCGATGGGGAAATATTTGAACCTAGGGTGGGAAAGTTTAGACGCTTGAGGTGAAGATTTGAAAGAAGATTACGAGAAATCACTCGATCGCGCGCTGGAGATGATCCCAAAAGCTGTCTCCGAGAAAGAGCGATTCCAGATCCCGGAGGCGGAGACAAATGTCACCGGGAATCGTACGACGATCAAGAATTTTAAGGCCATCGTGAGCGCTTTGAACAGGGAGCCAGAGCACCTGATAAAATATCTGTTGCGGGAGCTCGGCGTCGCTGGGAACATGGACGGCAATCAGGCCGTCTTCCAAGGAAAATTTTCGAAAGCCGCGGTGGACGACCGCATCAAGCGCTACGTCGAGGAGTTCGTGCTGTGCCGCGAGTGCGGTGGTCCGGATACCACGCTCGTCAGAAAAGATCGCGTGCACATCCTGCGCTGCGAGGCTTGTGGGGCCCGAACTGCGGTGCGGAGCGTGTAGGATGCCTATCCTCAGGGTACTGCGGACGCAGGGCGAGGTTCTCGTCGTGATCTGCGACGCTGGGCTCCTGGGGAAAGAACTCAAACAGGGGGAGCTCAGGCTCAAGGTCGACAAGAGTTTCTATTGCGGTGAGGAATCTAGCGTCGATAAATGTCTGCAGGCGCTTCGGGAGGCGACGATCGCCAATTTGGTTGGTTCGATCGTGGAGCACGCGATAAAGGCCGGCTTCATAGACCACACAAACGTCATCAGGATTCAGAACGTACCCCACGCGCAAATGGTCAAGATGTAGGGCAACCGACTTTTAAGCAACCGAACATGTTTTAATGTGATGAAATGCGGCGTTTTTGTTACAAGTGTGGTGCATCAGAGGCACAGAAGGGCCCGCTCATACACGGCCTATGCCAGGAATGCTTCGCCAGCGAGCATCGACTTATCCGCGCGCCGAGGCAGGTCAGCGTGAACGTGTGCAGAAGGTGCGGCGCGTACATGATCGGCAACAAATGGCAGGAGCCCATCGACGAGGGAACTGCGGCACAGGAGGCCGCAAAAGCTGCCGCGCTGTCCGCCTTGCGCGTGGCAAAGTTCACAGATGCCGGCATAGAATTCGTCCGCCCGGATGAAGCCGAAGGCGTCGATTTAAAGTTCGAGGTGAAACCATCTGCGCGCGAAGTACTAGTCAAAGTTCATGCAAGCGGAAAGGTTCACGAGGCTCAGAGTAAGCCGATCGTCGATAGTGCTCAGGTCATTGTCGGGGTGAAGCCGACGACATGCGCGGTGTGCAACCTCATGCGCGCTGGCTACTACGAGGCGATTCTTCAGGTCAGGGGGGAGAAAAAAATACCCGCGGATAAGTTGGAGAAAATTGAGAGGGCGCTCATGTCCAACGCGGACAAGATGATGAAAGATGATCGCAAGATATTCATCTCAAAAATTCAGGAGAAGCCGGAGGGTATAGATTTCTACCTCAGCTCCATCAGCCTGGCGAGGAGCATGGCCGAGATCTTGAAGAGCAATTTTAAAGCCAAGGTGGTCGAGACGGCCAAGTTGATCGGGCAGGACAGGGGCGGGAAGCGAAAGTTCAGGGTATCCGTGCTGGCGCGTTTGCCGTCATAACCCTATAAATGAATGCCGACACAATTAGCAAGTTGGTGAATCGATGGTCGAGATGACTGGAGCAGATGCTCTGATGAAGTCGCTCAAGGCGGAGGGCGTCAAGCACATATTCGGCATACCGGGTGGGGCGGTCTTGCCAATCTACGATGCTCTCTACGACTACCCAGAGCTCAATCACATCCTGGTGAGGCACGAGCAGGGTGCAGCGCACGCCGCAGATGGTTACGCCAGAGCTTCGGGCAAGGCCGGGGTATGCTTGACCACCTCTGGCCCAGGCGCGACAAACCTCGCGACAGGAATCCTCAACGCTTACATGGACAGCTCGCCCGTCGTGGCGATGAGTGGGCAAGTCCCGCTCAAGTTCATCGGCTCCGATGCATTTCAAGAGGCGGACATGCTGAGCGTGATGCTCCCGATAACAAAGCACAACTTCATCGTCAGAAGTGTGGCCGAGGTACCGAGCACGGTCAAGCTGGCGTTCAAAATAGCCACGACTGGTCGTCAGGGGCCGGTTCACATAGATCTGCCGAAGGATATCCAGGCGAGCAAGGCAGACGTGAAGATACCTGCCGATGTAAAATATGAGAAGGCCACCCAGCTCAAGCCTGAACCAGAGCGGATCGTGGAAGCCGTCGGCCTGTTGACGAAAGCCCAGAGGCCGGTCATCTACGCTGGTGGCGGTGTGATCTCCTCCAACGCTTCGCCCGAGCTCGTCGCACTTGCCGAGATGCTGAGTGCTCCGGTTGCAACTTCTCTGATGGGCAAGGGAGCCATCCCCGAAAATCACCCCCTCGCGCTCGGAATGATAGGCATGCACGGCAGGATGGCGGCGAACTTGGCCATAACCGAGAGCGATGTTTTACTAGGGGTCGGAGTGCGCTTCGACGATCGTGCCACTGGAGACGTCAGCCACTTCGCACCAAATGCCAAAATAATTCACATCGACATAGATCAAGTGGAGATAGGAAAGAACGTGCGCGTGGACGTGCCGATAGTCGCGGACGCCAAGCGGGGGCTCGCGGCGATCATAGGTGGGCTACGAACGCACGCAAAGAAGGGCAGGCAGAGCGAGTGGCTGAAGCGCATGGAAAAGCTTCGCAAGGAGTACAGCCCGCGCATGGACTACGACGAGGTGCCGATAAAACCACAGCGCGCCATAAAGGAGATAATGAGCGTGCTGGACGAGGACGCGATAGTTGTGACCGAAGTGGGGCAGAATCAGATGTGGGCGGCGCACTTCTTCGTGACGAGAAAACCGAGGCATTTCATCTCGTCAGGAGGCCTGGGCACCATGGGCTTCGGCTTCCCGGCGTCGATGGGGGCCAAGGTGGCGTGCCCCAGGTGTGATGTCGTGGATATCGCCGGCGATGGAAGTTTCCTCATGAACTCCCAGGAGCTTGCGACCGTGGTCGAGAACAAGATAAACGTCGTGGCTTGCATCTTCGACAACCGCTTTCTGGGCATGGTGAAGCAGTGGCAGGATTTATTTTACAAGAAGCGGCACTCCGGAGTTTGCCTGGGCAGCACACCGGACTTTCCAAAGCTTGCCGAGGCTTACGGCGCATGGGGAGACTGCGCGAGCAGGCCGAGCGAGATAGCGCCGAAGCTCAAGGAGGCGCTGAAATGCGGCAAGCCCGCGGTGCTTGACATCGTGATAGACCCGGACGAGCACGTGCTGCCAATGGTGCCGGCCGGAGGAAGGCTCGACCAGATGCTGACGTAGGTGAAAAAATGAGGCAGAGAATATTTTCTGTACTTTGTGAGAACTCCCCGGGCGTGATGATGAGGATATCGAGGGACTTCACGCGCAGGCAGATCAACTTGGACAGCATCACCGTCGGCATCGAGCCGAGCGGCATGGCGAGGATAATCCTGATGTTCAAGGCGGACGACCACATGGCCGAACATCTGTATAGGGTATTATCCCGACTGACGCCGGTCATCGACGTCGAGGTCCTTGAGCCCGAGACCAGCATCGTTCGTGAGGTCGCGCTATTGAAGACGAAAAAACTGAGCGACAAGGAGATGTGGGAGGTCGTGCAGGTGGTGGAGAAAGCTGGCGGGCGGATCTTGGAGTCGAGGAGCAACGCCCTAGTGGCGGAGCTCAGCGGAAATCACGAGGACATCGAGAAGCTCGTCCAAACTCTCGGCCCGGATGTTCTACAGGAGGTAGCCCGCTCCGGCCAGGTGCTGATATCGCGGGAGATGGGCTAAATAACAAGGTAATGTAATGAAAAGTCTCGTTGTCTACTATTCGAGGACCGGCACGACAAAGACAGTTGGGGAAGCCATCACAAAGGAGCTCAAAGCTGATTCGGATGAAATCATCGACTTGAAGAAGAGACTTGGGCCAATCAATTGGCTCATCGCAGGATGGGATGCCACACGAAGGAGATTGACGAAGATCAAGACTCAAAAGAAACCCGAAAGCTACGACATGATAATTATCGGCACCCCTATCTGGGGCAAAAATATGGCGCCTGCCGTGAGAACTTATCTTACAAACCACAAATTGGATGGCAAGAAGGTCTGCTTCTTCTGCACCTCCGGCGGCGATAATGTGAAAAAAGCATTCGCGGAGATGAAAAAACTGGCGCCCAAATCAGTCATAGTTAGCAAGCTTGGCATACGCATGCAAGAAGTCAAATCCGATTCCTACGAAGAAAAGGTGAAATCGTTCGTGAAAAGTCTGAAGAAATAAATTTAATATCATCAAAGGTGTATTGAACTAACAACCGTGGAGGTGTGGGTATGGCGAAAATTTACTACGATAGGGATGCCGACCTGAGCGTGATCAAGGGGAAGACGATCGCGATAATCGGCTACGGCAACCAGGGGCGCGCCCAGGCGAACAACCTGCGCGACTCTGGGTGCAAGGTCATCATAGGGAGCATAAAGGACGCGAGCTACGAGCAGGCCAAAAAAGACGGCTTCGAGGTCCACGACATTTCCGAAGCTACAAAGAAGGGGGACATCGTGCACATCCTGGTCCCGGACGAGTACCAGGCGCAGGTCTACAGGGAGAACATCGCCTCGCA
>CAZLQN010000047.1:0-6709 GCA_964561735.1 Hadarchaeota archaeon (SeqCode)
TTTCCCTCCAACATGGCGCGCCATCGCTTGAGCTGTTCGTTCGCGGATAATCCTCTACATGGACACGGCTTGCTTCTGTCCCTCAAACGCCTGAATTTCATCACGTCGCAGGTGCAGACGTAGGCACTTCCGGCTTTCAAAAGATCCTCCACGTATTTGTAGTAGATTTCCAAGCGATCCGATTGCACGTATTCTTCATCCCAATCGATTCCGAGCCACCGTAAGTCTCCCCTTATCTTGTCATACATCTCGAGCATGGCGTTAGCTGGGTTTGTGTCTTCAAAGCGCAGAATAAATTTGCCGCCATATTTGTGCGCGTACTCGTAGCTCAGGAACGCGGCGCGAACGTGGCCGATGTGCAGCGGGCCGTTTGGGTTCGGAGCGAATCGCGTCACAACCCTTGAATATTTATCGATGTCTGGCAATTCTGGAAGGCCTCGTCGCTCCACCCGTTTCGGCGATTCCATACCACCAAGCTCATGTAACTTGGCCTGTTGCTCACCAAGCGAAAGTTTGTTGACTTCTCTCACAACCTTCTCCACTATCTGCACCAATCGCTTGGCTTTAGACTTGAGTTCTGGTTGAGTCGCTATCAATTTACCGACGACAGATTTTGCGTCCGCGTGACCCTCATGCTCCACAGCATTCGCAAGCGCCCGCCGCAGCGCCTCCTTATCGAACTCTTTCAATCGATCACCGCTACATGGAGATTTTAGTTACCATCGCATTAAAGTTGAGCTTTTAAGATTTCGGGGCCACCCGCCCACGATGTTTTTGTTCAAAACTCGCGTTCGACCGTGAAATCCGCAAGCTCAAATAAAAATCGCTTCGCCTTGGAATCCGGCAGTACGTCCAATCTAGATTTCGCCCTAGCTACAAGCTCTCGTGCCTTTTTAGTGGCGTGGTCGATGGCGCCTGTGTCTTTCAGCATCTTGATGGCTGCTTTTATCTCTGCTTTTGAAGCTTTTCTTTTGCCAAGCACGCTTACAATCTTCTTTCTGCTACTGGGCGCAGTTTCAAGCGCCCTAACTATAATCAGTGTGCGCTTGCCCTCGCGGATGTCGCTGCCTATCGGTTTTCCAAACTTTTTCTCTTCTCCCACCAAACCGAGCACATCGTCTTGGATCTGAAAAGCTATCCCTATCAGCCTGCCGTACTCCGCCAGCGCCTTGACTTGCTCTGGCTTTCCTCTTCCAAGCAACGCGCCAACCTTCGTCGACGCTTCTATCAGCGCCCCAGTCTTTCCACTCACCATCTTCAGATATTCCTTCTCCCCGATATCCTTCCTTTCTTCAAATAGCATGTCGAGCGCCTGCCCCTGACATATCTCGAAGCTGGCCTTGCTCAACGTATCGAAAAGTTTCACCACGCGATCGGCGGGCAACTTCAACCTCTTCGCGTTTGCAGCTACAGCCTCGAAGACTTTGGCAAAAAGAGCATCTCCTGCTATGATCGCGACCGGCTCCCCCCAAATGGTGTGGACTGTCTTGACATTGCGCCGAAACTCATCTTTGTCCATTATGTCGTCGTGGATGAGGGTGAAAGTATGTAGGAGTTCCAGCGCTGCTGCTGTCTCCACTGCATCTTCCGCTTTTCCCCCAACGGCCTCGCACGCGATGAGGACCAAACATGGCCTCAATCGCTTTCCTCCTGCTTCCAAAAGATGTTTGCTCGCCTTCGCGAGGACCTCAGGCTCGATGCTCTCGGGTACGAACTTTTTCATCTCGGCCTCGATCAGCTTCACTTGGTCTTCCATACATTTCATGATGTCCATCTAACCACTCAACTTCAGCGACCTGCCATTTTGCAACAGGTGCAGCTGATCATCGGAATATCCGATATCATACCCTATATCCATCATCGCCTCAAGCTTATCTTGAGTACCGTGACACGGTATCAAATGTTCCGCCTTTATCATCTTGAGGAACTCTATCGTGTCCTTCCGCCCTGCATGCCCTGAAACATGAACATTTCTGTATATGCGCGCCCCTTGCGCTTTCAGCTTCGTTTCGAGGATTTTCCTGTTAGATTCGTTTATTGGATTTGGAATTATGCTGGAGGAAAAAATCACTTCGTCTCCCTGATCAATCTTGAACGGTAGCTGCCCATCCGCGATCCTGGTCAAAAGCGCCGTCGGTTCCCCTTGGTGTCCGGTGACGACAAGCACGTGGTCCCTCCTGAATTTATCCACCTCCTTCAGCACGTTCTTCACGGCGTTGCCTCGTCCGTAGATGCGAAGCTCCGGCGGGAAATCGACCAAACCCAACTTTGTCGCAGCAGCAGTATAATTGCGTAACGATCGTCCTAGTAATATTGGAGTTCTCCCCATCTCAAAAGAGATATCGACGATAGATTTTATGCGAACGATGTGGGATGAAAAAGTTGTGGCCAAGACCGCACCCTTCGCATCCGTAGCTTTCTCCATCACTTCCCTCAACATATCGCGCGCATACGCCTCGGATGGCGTGGGGCCCGGCTCATCCACACGGATCGCACCAACACACGCTGCCAACACTCCCCGCTTGCCAAGTCGCCTCAGCCTCTTGTAATCGGTGCGTTCGCCGAGCAACGGCTGGTCGTCCAGCTTGAAATCGCTGGCAAATAGTACCGACCCACCCCCGCCGCTAACTGCTATCAACGACGTCTGCAGTATGCTGTGGGTCGCTTTGATAAATTCGAGCCTGATGCCGCCAACTTCTACTACCCCGCCAGGAGCGACCGTCTTCAGCTTGTTTTTCAACTTGCGCTTGCGCTCCTCGCGAATCAAGTTTTTCGTGAGTTCGATCGTGAAAGGTGTCCCGTAGATCGGCGCATTGTAAGCGTTGGCGAGTTTTCCGATCGCTCCGATATGATCCATGTGCCCGTGTGTGAGCACGATCGCACGCACATCGCGCCCCCGCAACTTGGCATCGTCTGGTATCGCTTTTATGGCGACCAACTCGTCTCGACTCATGCTCCCGAGTTCCGCGTCCTCATAGTTCAAAATAGCATCGAGCCTTACCCCCATGTCCACTATTATGTACTTTCCATCGATGCCGATGGCTGTCATGTTTTTTCCTACCTCGCCCAAGCCACCGATAGGTAAAATTTCGATCATCACTATTTCCTGCCAAACTTGTCCGGATTTAACCCTCGTGCAACGAACCAATCGCGAGTATCTCCCGTGACGACGAGGGCGGCACGGCGCAAATCCTTGATGCTCGCACAGCCCGTAAGAAACATAGCTATCCTCAGTTCATCCATAAAATTTTTCAACCAAACTATGACCTCTTTTTTGCCGCGCGTAGCTGGCTTCAGTAGAGGCAGCGCCACCCCGACCAAATCAGCGCCCAAAGCCAAGGCCTTTGCTGCATCCAATCCGGTCCTTATCCCACCGCTCGATACGACGGGCACGCTGACCGCTTCAACAACCTCGGCCGTACAGACGGCGGTCGGTATCCCCCAATCCCAGAAGAGATAACCAAATTTAGATTTAGGTTCGCGTAGCGCTTCAACACCAGCCCAAGAGGTGCCCCCCGCTCCGCTCACGTCAATCGCTGCAGCTCCCGCTCTCACAAGCTTCTTGGCGACCGCCCCATTTATCCCTCCACCCGTTTCCTTAGCAATCACCGGCGCTCCAAGACCCGCGCATATTTTGGCGAATTGTTTCAACGCACCTCTATAGCGTGGCTCTCCCTCTGGCTGTACAACCTCTTGCAGGGGATTCATATGAACTGAAAGCGCGTCCGCATCTATCATCTTCAGAGCTTTACGGGCTTCCGCGACGCCATAACCTTGGACGAGCTGAGCCATTCCTATGTTGCCGACAAGAAAGATGTCCGGGGCCACCTTTCTGACATCGTACGTCCCAGCCAACCTTGAATCTTCGAGGGCGGCCCTCTGGCTCCCCACGCTGAACGCTAGATCTAACTCCTGCGCCGCCGCCGCCAGCGTAAGATTCAACTTTTTGCCCTTGGCATGCCCCCCCGTCATGGCACATAGCATCACGGGCGCTCCAAGCTTGGCTCCGAGAAAAGATGTCCTCAAGTCTATTTCATCTAGGTGTAGCTCTGGCAGCGCATTGTGGACCAGCTCGATATCATCGAAACCGGTACCTTTTTTGTACGCCTCGACATCTCTTTCCAAACAAACCCTGATGTGATCAAGTTTTCTTCTCGTAATTTTCTTGCTCATTGTTCACCCTCTCGTTATCTTCGTCCCGAGCTCACGCTCTCCAAGTATCGCCCGTTTCAAAACATCCAGCTTCGTCGCATTCACTATCTCTGCCTCAACGCCGTGCTCCACTAGGGTCAGAAGTTCTTTTATTTTATTTGCTATACCGCCCGTGACATCTGGGCCCTCTGGCCTGCCGAGAGATTTTTCCACTTCGAGCCAATTTGTTGGGGTTATCTCTGGAATGAGTTTCGCTTCCTTCTCCTTTTTGGGGTCAATGGTGTACACGCCATCCACATCGGCTCCAAGGATGACCCGCTCAGCCCCAAGATCTTTAGCAAGATGAACGACGAGCTGATCCCCAGAAAGAATACTCATCCCTTTTCCCAAATCTGGCATCGCGTCCCCGTACAACACCGGCACCAGTCCGAGCTCCAGCAACTTGCGTACGGGTGCCAACTCCATAAATATTATCCTGCCTTCATTGACGACCGCACATGCAGATGGCTGTATCGCGATCGCCGGTATACCCGCCTTTTGCAGAGCATCTATGACGTGAGCGTTGAGCTTCTCCATAGCCCTGTGCGTGAGGGAGAGGCCCATCAGCTGCCTCCTGCTCTCATAACCCTCCGCTATCTCGTATTTCAACGCGACCGGGTGCCCGAACGAGCCTCCGCCGTGCACTATCACGAGCGGACCCTTCGCAACAGCAAGCTCCTTCGCGAGCCTCTTTAACACTGCTTTTTTCACCGTGAATTTTCTCCGCTTGTCTGTTATGACGCTCCCGCCGAGCTTAACGATTAATGGCTTCATGTGACCTACCCCAAACGTACGTAACGAATACTTTTTTTGTTCAATTCTTGTTTTACCCAAACTTCAACATACGTCTTTGGTACGTGATGCTCTCTAGAAATTTTATCTATTTGATCCTTAACATATATAGTAGACTTTGTTGGATGTCCACCCATAACCATATGCATAATCGCTCCAATTGTCATTTGGATGGCAGCAAACTCAACTGGGTGCTTAACTGCCCACTTATTTGCTCTCTTGAGAACATCCATTCAATCACCTAATGACGATTGCGCCATATCCAACCGCCGAGTTCGCTGGCCAAATATCGTATGAAGTTGCATATTTTAGGAGCTCCGCAGACTTCGCCATTTTTTCTAGAGCAAAGAGCATGGCAGCAACGCTTCCAGCACCACACACTGATATCTCATTATTTTCGATCTCCTCAAAAAGTCTGGTCGGAGAAAGTTCCAAAATAGCTTTAATCGCAACTTTGTCTCGTTTCTTCACAAATTCATCCACTCTCATATTTCTGGGGGGGAGCTGATCATAGTTTGGGCCAGCGTGGGTAAAATCAGTACTCGCTAATATTACAACATCTTTTCCATTCACGGCTTTAGCAATTTTTCTGCCAACTTCTTCGGCCAATTTTACATCCATAGAAGGTACACAAATTGGAACAAATTTGATATCTGGTTTTAAATGCTGCAAAAAAGGAAGTTGAACCTCGATTGCATGTTCATAAGCGTGTACGTCTTGATTCTCTTCTAAATCCATGTTCTTAGCAAGGTCTTTATCTACCGAAATTTCACCAAGTGGGGTAACGAAAGTCTCCGTAGTAATCACAGCCTCACCATACGCCGGATGCCCGCCTATTACAACAAAACTTTTTGGAAATCCATCTTCTGCTAACGCGTTAAAAACGTGAGCTGCGATCGGCCCAGAGTATTCATAACCCGCATGGGGAACCACCCCTCCTTTAATGAGGCGCCTACCGCTGATTTTTAATTTAGGAACTTTGCCTGGCCCAAGTCGATGAGTATAACAATCTTCAATCTGCCTCAAAAGTCCAGATCGCGTGCCCGCGTAAAATTGCCCAGCAACCGCAGGATATCGCACCTGCTCGCCGCTCATTTTGTTTCGAACTCCTCAACCGAGACCTCGAACGGCGCATCTGGCGCCAACTCCCCCCTCTCGCGAAGCACTTGGCGCGCCAGCAACCAATAAACGAGCGCGAGCGCCTTCCTGCCTTTATTATTTGTTGGGATGACAAGGTCGATATCCGCGGTCTCGTTATCCGTATCGCACAAACCGATCACGGGGATGCCAATCTCAGCGGCCTCAGATATCGGTTGCTCATCCGCGAGCGGATCCGTCACGATCAAGATGCTGGGCTCCGTATAGCCCTTGTAATGAGAATTTGTGAAAGTGCCCGGGATGAACCTCCCAGCTATTGCCACCGTCCGCGTGACCTCCCCAAATTTTGTCACTGGTTGCTGGCCGTATTGCCTGGCCGAAACCACGACCGTATGCGATGTCTCAAATTTCGCCAGCAGCTTTCCGGCCGCACGTATGCGCTCGTCTGCCTTTTTGACATCCAAGACATAGAGCCCATCTGGTCTGACGCGATAGATGAACGGCGCCATGGCTCCGGTCTTCTGCCTGGTGCCGATGTGGACGCCGCTCGAGAGATACTGGTCCATCTCGATCAGCCACTCCCTGCCTTCCATCTCCGCCCCTATTTCCACAATTCCCCCATCCTTGC
>CAZLQN010000048.1:0-6255 GCA_964561735.1 Hadarchaeota archaeon (SeqCode)
TACATACGTATCAATTTGTTACACGTGTAACAAACAAAGTTATGTCCAGAGTCGAAATCTTTAAATAATAATGTCATCACTATCAGCACGAAGTTCTCGGGGGTCGAGGGATGCCGCGCTGCTGTGTCAAATGTTACATGTTTGACGAGTGCGAGAACAAGATCGAGTGTTGCGCAGAGTGCGATTATTTCTCGGATGGCACTTGCCTCTACGCGGAAGAGGAAGAGCTCGTCGAAGAGGAATAGATCTTATCAAACACTTCGTTTCTACAGTTCTTTTCAATTTTTAGCCCTAAAGTATAAGTGTATCCAACGCTATTTCGATTTGGTGAGCACATGGCGTATGATCCATTTGACGATTTTTTCAAACAATTTAGGCAAATGTTTAAAGAGTTCGAGTCCGAGTTCGCAAAATTTGATGTGGAAAAGTTCGAGCGAGAATTCGAACGCACGCCAGGGGTAACCGGATTTAGCATAGAGATACGGGACCACGGAGACGGCAAACCGGAGATCAGGGTGTCAAGACTCGGCGAGCGCCCGAGGGAAATCAAACCAGTTGTTCATAAGCCACCTGAAGTCGAGAGAAAACCTCAAGCGAAAATTGAAGCGAAGCCGATAAAGTGCATGCTCGAGACGAACGTGGCGAAGGTCGAAAAGCCCGACGAGGTACTTCTGACGGTTCATGCCCCAGAAGTTAAAAAGGATGATGTCGAGGTCAGGCAGCTCGGCAGGGCGCTGGAGGTCGTCGCTAGGAAGCCGAGCGGCGAGGCATATTTTGCGGCGTTTGAGCTCCCCTCCGATGCTCAACCAAGCGACTATCGCCTCGACATGAAGGATGGGATGCTCGTGATCAGGGTGCCGCGTCGAAAGCGAGTGTATCACGCAGGGGTGAGATAGTGGTTTCTCGTGTAGTTTTGTCGGCACCAGCCACGATCGCCAACCTCGGGCCAGGTTTTGATGTTTTTGGTTTAGCGCTCGCGGAACCTTTCGATGTCGTAGAGGCGCGAGTTTCCAAATCGGAGATAAAAATCACGGACATCACTGGCGTAGGCGCAGCGAGCTTGCCGCGTGATTCCGATTTGAACACCGTCGGCATAGCCGCAGCGAAGGCGATGGAACTCATCGGTTGCGAGCGGGGATTGGAACTCAAAATTAAAAAAGGAATCAAACCAGGCGGCGGCATGGGAAGTAGTGGTGCGGGGGCCGCGGCGGGTGCGGTGGCGGTGAACGAGCTTTTTGGAGGAGGATTGTCAAAAAGGGAACTCATCGAAGCCGCAGCAGTGGCCGAGGCAGCAGTTGCTGGCAGCGCTCACTACGATAATGTCACGCCTGCGATCGTTGGTGGTTTTACGATCGTCGCGTCGATCGAGCCATTCGAATGTCTCGCACTCAAGCCGCCGCAGATGAAAATAGTGATTGCTCAGCCGGAGATTGAGGTGTCGACGAGAAAAGCTAGAGAAATTTTGCCGAAGGAAGTGCCGCTTCGTGATGCCGTCGCGAACGTCAGCAGGGCAAGTGCAATGGTGGCAGCGCTCAATGCGAGAGACCTTGCCACGTTCGGCAGGTGCATGGTCGACAGCATCGCTGAGCCCGCTCGAGCATCCCTCATCCCCGGATTTTTTGAGGTGAAACGCGCGGCGATAGAAGCTGGGGCACTTGGGGCGGCTATGGCAGGTTCTGGGCCAGCTGTCTTTGCAATAACGAAACCTCGTGCGAATGTCAAGAAAGTGGCAAAAGCTATGCGCGGAGCATTCAAAGGCGCAGGATTAAAATGTGCTACAATCATCACTTCTCCGGGGCAAGGTGTCAAAATATTGAAAAAAAGATGATAGTATGCGTGCACGTTTAGAGATGGAACTTGCGGATGTACCTGGGCAACTCGTGAAGGTTCTAGAACCGATCTCAAGGTTCGGAGGCAACATCCAGAGCGTCCTCCACCTGCGCGAGCGCAAGACTCCTTTGGGGCGAATCCCAGTCACCGTCATTTTTGAAGTGGATGAGCGAGCGAAGTTCAACAGGATAGTAGCAACCCTACGCAAGATGGGCATCCACATAATTCAGATTGGCGAACGCGAAGGCATGATTAAAAGCACGGTCCTACTCATAGGCCACATCATCCATACAGATGTGCGTGACACGATAGACCGCCTGAACGCGTTGAAGGGCGTCATGGTTTCGGACCTCAGCTTGGCGATGGGGGCCGTTGGTGAGGAGTCTGCAGCAAGAGTTACAATAGCGGCGGCAGATGACGCTCGTGCAAAGGCAGCCCTCCTGAAACTAGGTGAAATTGCAGCCAAAAAGAAGCTGTTGATGATCAAATTGTTAGGTGAACGATGATGAAGCTGGCTCTGATAGGATTCGGAAATCTTGGGCGCGGATTCAGCAGGGTGCTTTTAGAGAAGGCTAAATTTTTGAGGAATTATGGGCTAACGCCGCGCGTGATAGCAGCGGTTGATGAGTACGGCGCCGCGATAGATGAAGATGGCCTCGACCTCAAAAAATTGCTGAAGCTGGCAGAAAAACGCGGCGCGGTGACCGCCTATCCTAAAGCGAAAAAAGGAAAGCTCGCGCTGGACGTGATCGAAAAAGTGAACGCGGACATCGTCTTCGAACTCACGCCCACCAACATCAAAACAGGAGAGCCCGGGCTGACTCACATAAAAAAAGCGATGCTCGCAGGTCGCCACGTGGTAACCTCCAACAAGGGGCCGCTTGTGGTGGCTTTCAGGGAGCTCGATCGACTTGCGAGGCGGCAGGGAGTGGAGTTCAGATACTCGGCATCCGTCGGCGGCGCCACCCCAGTCATAGGCCTCGCAAAAAAGCTTCTCGCCGCAAACGAGGTACACGCGATTCGAGGTGTCTTGAACGGCACGACGAACTACATCTTGACGCGGATGAGCAAGGAAGGAGCCCCATTCGATGTGGTGCTTCGAGAGGCGCAGGAACTAGGCATAGCCGAGAAGGATCCGACGCTCGATATAAAGGGGATAGACACAGCTTCTAAAATCACGATTTTGGCAAACGCGATATTGGGAATGAATGCAAAGCTGAAAGATGTCAAAATAGTAGGGATCAGACGCGTCCGTCCAGAAGCGATCCGCTTGGCTCAAGAGGCAGGCTATGCGATAAAGTTAGTAGGTGTAGCTAAGCACAACCTTCTAGAAGTTGGGCCGAGGCTCGTGCCTCTGGGGCATCCTCTCGCGGTGAGCGGGACATTGAACGCCGTCACGTTTGAAACAGATTTAGCGCGCGAGGTCACGATAACTGGTTTCGGTGCCGGCCCGCGGGAAACATCTAGTGCCCTCTTGGGTGACCTGATCGACATTCACAGCTCACTTGGTGGCTGAGATGCGTTACGAGTGTATAGAGTGCGGTGCAAATTTTGACATAAAAGAGAGGCTCTACGTTTGCCCCAGATGCAAGGGGCTACTTGAGGTGGAGTTCGACGTAGAAGAAATAGAGGAGAAGCTCGACCGCAGGCGCCTCAAAACCCAAGCTCCGAGCGTATGGAAGTATCGTGCGTTCATGCCTATTCACGATGATTCAAAGATCGTGACCTTGAGCGAAGGGGGGACACCATTGTACAAATGTGACTCCATCGCCAAGGAAGTGGGAGTTCGGGAACTCTACGTGAAGTATGAGGGGGCGAATCCGACCGGCTCTTTCAAGGACCGCGGAATGACGGTCGGGGTGACGAAGGCTCTCGAATTTGGCGTCAAAACTGTCGCATGTGCTTCTACTGGCAATACCTCGGCCTCGCTTGCAGCGTATGCAGCGAAGGCGGGGTTGAAATGTGTGGTGTTGCTACCGAGCGGCAAAGTGGCGCTTGGCAAGCTAGCGCAGGCCATCATGCATGGTGCTCAGGTGATAGGCGTCAGAGGGAATTTCGATGAAGCGCTCGACATCATGTGTAAGGTATGTGAGAAGCGCAGCGACATCTACCTGCTTAACTCCGTGAACCCGTTCAGGCCTCAGGGTCAGAAATCGATAGGTTTCGAGATCGCTGACCAGATGGGCTTCAAGGTTCCCGACCGCGTGGTGGTGCCAATGGGAAATTGTGCGAACATTTGGGCCATCTATAAGGGCTTCAAGGAGTTCGACGCGATTGAGATCGCGGAGGGCATCCCGATGATGACAGGAATTCAGGCGACCGGAGCGATGCCAATAGTGGATGCGATCAAACGGGGGCTCGATAAGTTTGTGCCCGTGAAGAAACCAGAGACGATAGCGACCGCGATACGCATAGGGAACCCAGTCAATGGGCCGAAGGCCATCCGCGCCATCAGGGAGTCCGGAGGTGCAGCCGAAGCCGTGACAGATGAAGAAATTATCGCCGCCCAGAAGATGCTCGCGCGTCTAGAGGGCATAGGGGTGGAGGCGGCGAGCGCTTCTACGGTGGCTGGTCTCAAAAAACTCGTCGCTCAGGGCGTGGTCGATGCGGATGAATGTGTGGTCTGCGTGGCAACTGGGCACATGTTGAAGGACCCCGAAGAAGTAGTGAGAGTCTCCGAGGTTCCGACAGAGGCGCCAGCGATATATGAAGAAATAGCCAAATTGATTGGGTGATATCTTGCGCCCGAGGGAAGCCTTCGATAAAACCAGAGCTCTACTACAGAAGCATCACGAGTGGTTCAAGACAACCCTACCTTTGATAGCGAGTGAAAACGTGCCGAGCCCAGCGGTCCGTGAGGCGCTCGCGACAGATTTTGGCAATCGCTACGCTGAAGGCCTGCCAGGGGAGCGGGTGTACGCCGGTTGCGTTTACATAGATCAAGTTGAACTTTTAGCGATAGAGTTGGCCAAACAACTTTTCAAGGCTGAACACGCGAACGTTCAGCCCGTCTCCGGCGTTGCGGCGAACCTAGCGATGTATACGGCTCTAACGAATCCAGGGGACACGATGATGTGTTTAGCGATACCTTCTGGCGGCCACATTAGCATGGGGAAAAAGAAATTTGGAGGTACGGCTGGCGCGGTTCATGGGCTAGAAATAGAATACATCCCGTTCGACGAGAAACGGATGAACATCGACGTTGATGCGACGACGAAGAAGATTCGAGAGCTCAAACCCAAGCTTGTGCTTTTTGGTGGCAGCGTTTTTCTGTTCCCCCACCCTGTGAAAGAACTTGTAGGTGTGGTTAAGGAGACCGGAGCCCACGCGGCATACGACGCAGCTCACGTATGCGGGCTGATAGCTGGAGGTCAATTCCAAGATCCACTTAGGGAGGGGGCGGAGGTAATGACTTGCAGCACGCACAAGACGCTACCAGGGCCGCAGCACGGTATGATTTTGTGCAAGAAGGAGATGGCAGAGACTATCGATAAGACCGTCTTCCCCAGCATAGTGAGCAATCATCATTTGCACGCTGTTGCTGCTCTAGCGATAGCTTTGGCCGAAATGCTCGAGTTTGGGAAGGATTATACTGCACAGATCGTCCGCAACGCAAAAGCCCTCGGTCAAGCGTTGTATGAACGAGGTTTCGCCGTTTTGTGTCCAGATCAGGGCTTCACAGCTTCACATCAGCTCGTGGTTGATATCACAAAATATGGCGATGGAGGGACGCTTGAGGGCAAGTTGGAGAAAGCCGGCATAATTTTGAACAGGAATTTGCTCCCATGGGACATCCGCGAGGGCAGGCACTACAAAAGCCCGGGCGGAATAAGACTCGGTGCGTCAGAGGTCACGAGATTGGGCATGAAAGAGGGTGAGATGGTTGAGATCGCTGACTTCTTGAAGCGCGCAATCATCGACGGAGAGGCGCCTGAGAGCATTGCCGAGGATGTTAAAGAGTTCAGACGCAATTTTCAACGGGTCCATTACGCATTTGAGTCAGTCACACAGGCATACGAGTACATAAAGATACCATAATGGCACAAAAGTGGGGATTGAGAAATTTAAAATTATATCTTAAGCAGTTCTCAAAAGCTTTCACAACCTACATTTCCCCTGTTTTCGTGTGTTTCGCCTGGAACTCTGAGAATTGTTTCCTTTTCAGAATTTCACGGTCAAATCACCCCCTTTTTAAAAACTGGCCGTTTAAACCCTTATTTTCCAAAAACTTGAATACTTTCGGCGACCTCTCCCTCTGGGGCGTGTTTTAGAGCGCTTGAGTCGAAAAAGGGTAGCGATGAGCGCGAGAAGCATATCAGCTCAACAAATTAGGCAGCTTGGCACTGATAGCGTGTTACGTTCGAGTATCAAAATTTTTTACATTCGACTAGCCCTTCCGTCTCAAAAAATTTCCCCTTTATTAAC
>CAZLQN010000049.1:0-6157 GCA_964561735.1 Hadarchaeota archaeon (SeqCode)
AAAGGGTGCCCGTATTCATCAAGATTACGCCGATGGTAGCGGACGTAGTGGAGGTTGGGCGAGCGGTGAAAGAAAGCGGCGCTGATGGCATCACGGCCAGCAACACCATACCCGCTTTGATGGGGATCAACCTAGACACATTCGAACCATACCCAACCGTCGATGGAAAGTCTTCCTACAGTGGACTCTCTGGAGCCGCGATCAAGCCAATTACCTTGCACATTATCGCAGAACTCGCGAAACACGTTGGGCTCCCCATCTCTGGGACGGGTGGCGCGACGACCTGGCAGGACGTGGTGGAGTTCCTGCTCGTAGGAGCCACAAACGTGCAATTCTGTACTGCGGTCATGCGCAATGGGTACAGGATAATAGACGATCTGAGGGACGGCCTCACCAATTATCTGGAGGATAAAGGGATGAGCAACCCATCTGAATTGATCGGCCGAACTCTCCCCAAGATAGTTACGCACCCAGAACTTTCGCGCGAGTACAAAGTGGTCCCCGATATAAACCGTAAAACGTGCGCGAAGGACGACCTCTGTTACATAACATGTCGGGATGCTGGGCACGAAGCGATTGAACTAGATAAAGAGAGGTTGCCAGTGGTCGACGAGGAAAAATGTGTGGGCTGCGGGTTGTGCGTGGCAATCTGTCCAGTCTGGGATTGCGTAAAATTGAAAAGAGTGGAAAAGAAAAAGAAGTGAGCAATGCTTGTGCTCGCTCGAAGGAAGTTGATCTCGTGGTGGAAACTATCCTGATAGGGAATGGAACGCTAGTCACGTTGGGAGAAAAAAACAAGGTAATCAAAGATGGAGCAGTTCTGATTGAAGGTAACACTATTAAGGATTTTGGAAAGACCGATGAGTTAAAGCGCAAAAATCCAAGATCAGAGTTCATCGATGCTTCTGGTAAAGTGGTGATGCCTGGCCTGATCTGTGCCCACCATCACCTCTATTCTACATTTGCTAGGGGGATGGCCATACCGGGCAAACCAGCAGAGAACTTCGTGGAGATATTGGAGAAACTCTGGTGGAAGTTGGACAACGTTCTTACCAAGGAGGATATTTACTACAGCTCCTTGATACCTCTGATCGAATGCGTAAAAAATGGGACCACGACGATCATCGACCACCACGAGAGCCAGTCCTACCAAAAAGGAAGCTTGGACGAAATTGCTAGGGCAGTGAACAAAGTTGGAATTCGTAGCTCTCTGTGTTTGGGGGCATCCGACCGGTACGGAAGGGGAAAAGAGGGGCTTGAAGAAAATGAACGTTTTCTTTCTCTTCTCAAATCGCGGCCATCGGAACTCGTAAAGGGGATGGTCGGCTTGCATGCGGCCTTTACTGTAAATGATGATACACTGAACAAGTCGGTCAAGTTGGCAAAAAAATATGGGGTCGGGATCCACGTTCACTGCGCTGAGGACAAGGCCGATGAGGACTATAGCTTGAAAAAGTACAAAATGAGGGTGATCGAGAGATTGAATTCGCACGGAGCACTGGGAGAGAAGTCAATCGCCGTCCACTGTGTTCACGTCGATAAAAAAGAAACAGATATTTTGAAAGCCACCGGAACCAACGTGGTTCACAACCCTGAGTCAAATATGAATAATGCCGTGGGTTGCGCTGACGTCTTGGGGATGATGGAGAAGGGAATCGAAGTTGGACTTGGCACCGATGGAATGTCCTCAGATATGCTCTCTCAGATGAGATGCGCCTATCTACTACATCGTCACGCAAAAAAGGATCCACGAGTCGCGTTTTTGGAAGCACCTACGATGCTCTTGAACAACAATCCTAAAATTGTGAAGCGGGTTGCCGGCTGGAGGGTTGGAGAAATTGCAAAGGGTGCTCTGGCAGACATAATCTTGATCGACTACATACCACCGACCATCTTAAATGAGAACAACTTTTTTGGTCACCTGATCTTTGGCTTGGTCGATGCAACAGTGGATACGACGATATGCAACGGAAAAATTTTGATGAGAGACAAGAAACTGGTGGGCCTAGACAAGAAGTCCATCGCCCAAAAAGCATCTCAACTGGCTTCGGAACTTTGGAAGCGTTTTTGAATATTTAGAACCGCAACGCTCGCGCCGGGCAAACCGATACGCAGAGACCGCAGCCGTAGCATTTGCTGGGGTTTATTTCAGCTTTCTTACCTACCATTCGAGCTGCACCATACACGCAGTATTTCTCACAGAGCCCGCAACCTGTGCATTTTGATATCAAGACCTCGGGCGGCTTGGCCTTGGTACGCATTGGTCTTTCTGGCAAGTGCCTCAACGCGACACCACGGAAGTCCTCTATCGAGTTATAGTTCTTGACACGCATGAAACGCGTCATCTCATCGGCTATCAATCCGTAGACTTTCGGCCCACGGGTTATTGCCGCCGTACACACTTGGACAGCCGATGCGCCAGCCATGATGAACTCGATCGCGTCTCGACCATCTGTTATACCCCCGACACCTATCACGGGTATTTTGACGGCTCGGCAGACATCGGCAACGCAACGCAGGGCGAGAGGTTTGATCGCTGGACCTGAGAGCCAACCATACCCACTCGCGCTGCCCAACATCGGCAGGGCATTTTCTATATCTATCGAGAGACACGTTCCGAGCGTGTTGATTGCGACTATTCCATCCGCACCCGCGCCTTCTGCTGCTTTCGCCAAATCCGATATGTTCAACGCATTTGGGCTGAGCTTCACGAACACCGGAACACTGACTGTCTCCTTCGCAGCCTTCGTGGCCTCGACCATAGGTGTTGTATCAGGGCCTAGGTACTGAGTAGAGAGTTCCAGCGCGTCTGCCCCTGCCTTAACGACTTTCGGCGCTAGCTCTCTTATTTCCTCTGGCTTGTAACCTATGCTGGCTATCAACGGCAAGCCTGTCTTCTCCGCCTTCGCATACTCAAACTTCAACCATCGCTCGAGGGGCAGATCCGACCAGAGCTCGGCGCTGAGGAGACTATCCCTCACTTTTATCATGCACGGGCGTGGCACCTCCGCCGGCGAAACGCTTACTGTTTTTGCCACGAGCGCACCAGCGCCGCCCTTCGCTGCTGCCACGAGAGCATCCCCGTCCTTGGTAGTCGGGCCAGCGGCGGTCATGATAGGATTGCGCAACTTCAACCCGCAGATCTCGACGTCTAAGCTGACCACGCGTTACCTCCTTATAGCCCCGAGCTTCATCCAGAGTTTCTCTGCGGCTCTTCTAGAAATCTTGGTCACCTCACATTCCTCCATCGTCAACACCTTTCGATTTCGCATCACGATGTTGCCTCCTACAATGACAGTCTCGACATCATCACCATCGACGGTGTTCACAATATGTCCTACGACGCTCTCAGGCCTCAATGGTGTTGGAGCGGTCGATGGATTGACGATTATCACATCAGCCAATTTTCCAGGTTCAAGTGAGCCCACTTCGTTCTCCATCCCATAGAGTTCCGCTCCACGAATAGTCGCCATCTCGAGCGCTTCCATCGGAGAGATGACTCGAGGATCGCGAAGCGCCAACTTGTGCAACAGGAAAGCAACGCGAATGTTCTCAAATCCGTCAAAGATGTAGCCGTCATTGCCTAGACCAACAGGGATCCCCATCTTAAGCATCTTGGGAACAGCAGCAGCGCCGACGGCATTCAACATGTTGCTCATTGGATTATGTGCGACCTTTGCTCCAGTGGATTTAATTATCTCCAGCTCATCGTCGTTCACATTGACGCAGTGCGCTAGCACAACATCCGAACTGAGCAAGCCGACATCGCGCAGACGTTCGACGGTGCGCTTCCCGTATCTCTCGCAGTTGTGGAGCGTGTCGATGAGTCCTTCTGACGTGTGGATGGTGATCGGCGCCTTGTACTGGCTCGCGATGTCCCTAACGTATCGAATCAGTTCGTCCGAAACCGTGAAAGAAGCGTGAATGCTGAACATCCCCCGAACTCGGCGCATCTTTTCTTTTTTGACCTTCTTGATAAAACGTTCGTTCTCCCTGACGCCCTTGGCGCCCTCGGCGTGGGTCCTTCGCTCCGTCGCCTCGAACGCTATGATGCCCCTGATGCCAGATTTATCTACTGCATCAGCGATTCTATCGAGCACTCCGGTTATCGAATTCGGACCAGAGAAAGTATCGGCGAACAAAGTCGTTCCGGTCTTGATGAATTCCAGACAAGCGATCAAAGCGCTCGCGTATGCATCGTCGCGAGTCATCAACTCGTCCATCGGCCACCAGACGCGCTGCAATATCTGAGAAAAATCTGTTGGGGCCTCGATCTTCAGAGGTGCGCCACGCAAAAGCATTCCATAGAGGTGGGTGTGAGAGCATATCAAACCCGGCATTACTATCTTGCCCTTCGCGTCGATGACTTCCTCTGGCTTTCCCCTGACCTTTATGCCACGCCCGACGGCTGTGATGCGCCCATTTTCCACGGCGAGGGAACCATCCTTCAAAATTCTGCGATCTTTATCCATCGTTACTATCAATCCGTTCTTTATCAAAAGGTCGACCAACCCCACGCCTCCTTGCGACGAATTTAGTGTGGTATATTTTAAAACCTTCGGTGAATGAAAAAGCAAATATACCCCACGGTAGTATTCGAGTTAGAGGTTGAGGATGCCAGAATTCCCACTTGCCGCCATGGATAGGATAGTCCACAAGACCGGAAAAGTTCGCGTTTCTCGTAGCGCCGCTCTCGAGCTGAGCTCCATCTTGGAAGGCTACGCCTTGGAGCTCGCAAAGGAGGCCATCAAACTGGCTGAACACAGAGGTGCGAAGACCGTAAGCGAGGTAGACGTTAGAGCGGCTGCGTCTAGAGTACGATCATCGCTGCCTCGGTGAATTTTTTTGGCCGATACAGTAATTCGAGACGCGCGCTTGGTACTGCCTAAAGGTATTGTTCGTGGAAGCCTAGCCGTCGAAGGCGAACGCATTGTCAAAATTGCTAAAACTGGGATACCAAAAGGCGAGAGAGAAATCGATGCAAAGGGAAAAATATTGATCCCGGGAGTCATCGATGCCCACGCACACATCTACGACCCGAAGTATCTACACCGCGAAGATTTTCGCCACGGGACGATCGCTGCTGCTGCCGGCGGCGTGACCTGCGTAATCGCGATGCCACTCGACACGCCGATGCTCACGCCTGAAAAAGTCAAAAAAACTATCGTGGTCGGAAAAAGGGAGAGTTTGATAGACTTCACCCTTCACTGCGGGAACATGACAACGGAGGCAATCAAGTATATACCTGAAGTTGCAGCGCTCGGCGTAAAATCATTCAAGGTCTTCACCTGTGCCCCATACCACCTCTACGGTGCCTCGATCGAGAAAATGATGAGAGTTGTAAAAAAGGTGAAAGGTATCGCGTTCGTCCACGCTGAGGACGATGAAATACTATGGGCGCAAGCTCAAATATTACACGTGGACGAGAGAAAAGATCCGCTCGCCCACGTCGAAGCGCATCCGAACTCCGCGGAGGCTAAAGCAGTAGAACGCGTCATATCGTACGCTTGCCAAACTGGATGTCGCTTGCACTTGGCGCACATCACGACGCGCGAAGGGGCCAAGCTTGTCACACAGGCAAAGGCAAAACGCGCAGATATCTCGGCGGAAGTCTGCCCCCACCACTTAATATTTACGAAAGATGACATGCGAAAGCTTGGGCCATACATCAGGTTCAATCCGCCTCCGAGGAGCAAACAAGATATCGCGGCGCTTTGGCCAGCCCTTGCTAGAGGCGCGCTCGACATAGTGGCTTCAGACCACGCCCCCGGAACAAGAAAAGAAAAAGAAATCGGGTGGAAAAATATTTGGGATGCTCAGATAGGAATCCCCGAGATAGAGACGATGCTGCCGCTGATGTTCAGCGAAGGTGTCATGAAAAAAAGGATCTCGCTAAAGCGCTTGGTCGACGCGATGTGCACATCGCCGGCAAAAATTTTTGGATTGTACCCACGCAAGGGAGCGATACAGATTGGCTCCGATGCCGACCTCGTCCTAATCGATCCTAAAAAACAAACCACCATCAAAGGAAAAAAGCTCCACTACAAGGTCGGGTGGACGCCATACGAGGGGCGGAAGATTAAGGGAATGTTGACGCTGACCATCTCGCGAGGAACCGTGATAGCTAAAAATGGGGAAGTAATAGATAAAGCTGGTC